>JAYZBY010000074.1:0-19479 GCA_036338555.1 Acidobacteriota bacterium
AACAAAACCGACTCGCCAGGAGTCCCGTTTCCTTAAGGTGAGTCCACTCTCAGATAGATGCGGCTCAATCGAGAGAGATCTCCACTCAGTTCCAGAATCCGGGTGAACTCCTGGATGGATGTGAAGGGTTGGCGAGATCGATAGCGCTCGAGCTTCTCGATGTGATCTGAAGTCAAAAAAGGCAGCTTCTCGAGGGCCTCGAGAGATGTGGTGTTGAGGTCGAAGGGAATCTGTCCGAAGGGGTTGTCTTCTCCCAGGTGAGCGGACAGATAGCCAGCCAGCAAGGTGATTTCCCGGTCTGGTACGGGGGCATCAAAAGTATCGACCATCCAGGTGATGTTGTTGTACCAGGCATCCCAGCCCTTGCGGCTCTGGACCACGATTTTCAACCCGTGACAGCTCGAGCAGTAGACGACCACCCTCTCCCTGCCCTCTTCCTCAGGAAGCAGCATGGCCCAGTCGATGCGGGAGTTGGTGCTCATCATTCCGTCCGATTCAGCGTGGGATGCAACGGGCGGGTCAAGATTGAAATGGGTTCCCAGATAGCTCACAATCTCGCTGATCTCATGTTCCGAAAGGAGCGCGTTCTCCTGTCCTGTCATCTTGCCGATGATGGCCAGCCACTCACTCTCGCTTCGCCTCTGCAGGACGATTTTCTCAAGTGTATGACAGCGTGAACAGAGTGTCACGACGTAGGCCTTGCCAGGTCGTTCCGGCAGCAGACGGGCCCAATCGGTGCCCTGTAAGTGGGGAGAGACACCAAGCGCCGAATCCGGAATGCAGATCAGGAGGATGCCCGGCAGAAGAAAGCGAAACCACACCATGGGTAAAAGGACTAGGCCCCCAAATCAAAGTGCCAGTGGATCTTCATCCATCGGGCCCGGCGCTCTTCCTCTTCCGTCCAGCTCAAAGGCCCCGGAAAGTTGGCCACGTCCCATCCCGTCACCAGCTCGGAGCTGTTCGGGTTCAGAATCTGATGCTGATCATCCGACGGAAGAACGGGGATCCGGTTGGCATCGCGCCTGATCTTGTTCTCGGGGAAGTTTTGGTAAAAGACCGTCAGGACGCGGATCCGAACCAGCCGAAAGAGCTTCTGGACGGTTTCAATCGTCTCGGAGGAGAGGGCGTCCGTCAGGGAACCGGCTGCCAAACTCACGGCGGGTGGTCCAAACGAGCCGGCCGGAAAACTGTCCGCAACCATCTGCAAGAATCGGGCGCGTTGCTGCTCGTTCAGGTCAACCAACAATCTCCCGTTGAAGAAGTCGCGGGTAGCGGCGTTCATGACGGCGAATTCTTTCAGGTCAATACCCTGTAGTCCCCGGATCACCTCCTCGGTGATTCCGTGTCCTTCCAACCTCCGATACCCCGGGTAACCCGGAGCGCTGGGGATGAGGGTGTCTCCCAAAGCCGCGATCAGCTTCGTGAGTTCAACCGCCGGGACCTCCTCGGATCCGGAAGACTGGGGCCAGAGGCGGCCGATCGCTCCCCAGAAGGTCATGCTGGCCAGACTCACTGTTTTTAAAAACCAACGTCGGGATAGGATTTTAAGTGTCATGGGAATCTCTCCATTTCACTCTTGTTACGCTCCGCGGGAGAAGTGACTGTCCACGATTCGGCGGGCCCCGTAGGCACCCATGAAGGCCGCGTAAAAACCGGAATAGACGCAAGCCCTGGGAAGGGAACTGGCATCGACCACAAAGAGACCTTCCACCTCGTGGGATTCAAAGTGTGAATTGATGACCGATCGTCTCCGGTCGCTACCGGCCCGGCAGGTTCCGCTCGAGTGTCCCCCTCCGCGCCCTCTAAAGGTGGCGGGAAATCGCTCGGAAATTCTGTTGCCCCCCATCTTCCTGGCCAGTTCATAGGCGATCTCTCGTCCCTCCTGCATCCGCTTATCGATGTAGGGATCTCCCGGGTAAGTGTGCGAGCCCGTCTGAAGATTGACCTTGCCTTTGATATGGGTGGGAGGGCGGTTGACGGAAACGGCGATCGTCCCCAGCCGAGTAATCGCGTCTCTCATGAAATCCATATGGGCCTTTCCAAAAACCGGCGCAAATTCGCTCAAAGCCGCCTGATCGGGATAGGTGACCTTGGCGAGATCAGTGCTCCAGATCTTCAAGGCGCCGGTCCCATCCGGATACTGGGGATCCTTGTCCATGAAGTAAACGCTGCCGCTGGTTCCACGTCCCGCCTCTTTAATGGGTTCGTCAAAGAAAAGGCGAATCCGGTAGCTGGTATCCCCGTCCAGATGTTTTCCCACATTGTCGTTTTCGACGATCAGTCTCTGGCCCAGTTCCGCCCGGGGACCGTATCCGGAGCGAGCCAAAAGGACCGGGGATCCCCAGTTGCCGCAAGAGACGATTACCCATTTGGCTCGAGCCTCGTGTCGCTCCCCGTCTTTTTCGTAGTAGACACCTTTGACCATCCCTCCCGCCCCGCGCTTCTCGATGATGACCTGTTCCACCTCGGCCCGGTCAATCAATTCGACGCCATGAGACTCGGCGATCGGAAGATACCAGAGCGAGGTTCCCTTGGCGTCGTACTTACATCCATGGCCCGAGCCGATAAATCCGCAGTAGATACAATTCTTGCGGGCAGTGGGCATGTTTTTGGCGTCATAGCCGGAGGCGCGTGCGACCCTTCGAAAGGCAAGGTCTCCCTGGGAAAGACTCTCGTCCGGAGGAGCCTCAAAGTGGTACATTCCGACAACATCCTCCCGTGCCTCGTTCATATTTTCCCGGGTCCAGTCCACGCCCATGTCCGACCGCCAGTTCTCATAGTCCCGGTCGACCGGAAAGACACATCGGGACCCCCACCAAACCGAACTGCCTCCCACGATCTTCGGGCCGTATTGCCAGGCAAAGCCGTCGATCATCTCAAACTCTTCCCAGACGATCTGAGGAATCATCTTTCTGCGGTTGGGATGTCCGTAACCGGCCCTCCTCTCTCCCGTGAGCAGATGAGCACCGGCTTCGACGAGCGCAATCCTCAGCCGATCGCCGGTGACCGGGTGGACTCCGTTCTCGGCGATACGGGCCGCCGCGATCAGACCGGCCGTACCCGCACCCACGATGACCAGATCATATTCCTTGACTGCCATGATTCTTCTCCTAATTAAAGGGTGTGCCTGTTATCTATTATTCTGCATCCAGGTGAGATAAAAGACAACCGGTATAACTGCATCGAAAAGAATACTACCAAGACTCAAAATAAGAATCTCGAAATGGCTTAACCACATGCGCAATCAGGGCGGTTGGTGTCGCCCTCTTGGTAAAGGAATTGCTAGAAACGCACGGCTTGGTAGTTCCTGAATTGCACCATTTGATGTTGGGTCAGTGCACTCCAACCTGTATCCTGTCAGTGAAAGGGGGAAACATTGGGCCCGAGGGCCAAAACACCCTTCAGATGTCTTTTTGACCAGGGATCAAGTCGATGCTTCTCTGCACAACAAAATCACAAAGAAGCTGGGTGGCATTGTGACCGTGGTGATCCTTACTTTCAGGGTCGGAATGGGAATTAGTGCACAAGGTCGGCTAAAACAGCGTATAAACGAAGGGGGCTGCGGCACTCCCCCCCAGCATGATGAGCAGTCCGAACAGCAGCAAGACAACAATTATCGGAGCAAGCCACCACTTCTTGTTATTGAACAGGAAGTCAACAAACTCTCTAACAAGTCCAGTTTGAGGCTGTGCCGCCTCAGCCGAAAAGTCATCCCGGTTCGGTTCTTGAGCCATGGCCGCTAACTACAATACAACTCCATTCCAACTAAATCCAGAGTTTCTCTCCAGGTTTTTTTATTAGTGGGTACCTGGCCGCATGGCCTCTCAAAAGCGTACTACATCAGAATTGGCGAAAGTAGCGCCTGGACTTCCCTTCCGTAGGGTTTTTTTCCCAGTAGGTGTGGTTCCTTGACCGAGGGCGACGTGACATCGGATCATAACCGAAAAGTCGCATGACGAGACCCGTCGGAGTTAAGATGCCAAAATACAGGACCGCCAAAATGGCGTGGGAGACAGTCCAGCCAACCGGGAAGGTCGCATACATCCAGGTCAGATATAAGTAACGTCGCAGCGGAGGCACTGCGAAGTGAAGTGAAGTGATCACGCCTCCACCCAACCAGATTCCCCAGGCCATCTCCCGAGAATCCCATTGAAAGTAGGCCAGCGAGCCAACAATAGCCATAAACAGTCCCAGCAGCAGTCCAAACAGTAGAAGTTCGCGCCGACTCGGATCTCGGTTGATTTCAATTATCGACATCTGTCCTACCTCTGGCCGGGGCCATGCATCATCCCGGCTAGCTGCCACGAGTCTCCAATAAACTGTTCGTCGATCATGTTTCCACCTACTTGAGTTTAGTCTAACTCGAATCTGGCCAGATATTGCTCCTCGTCGACCAGTTGAGAGTTCGATTGTTCTCCCTTTAACAAAAGAAAATTGTTGATCACCAGGGCATCCATATTGGTTCCCATGAAACAGTGATAGGCGTCTTCCGGTGTGCAGACAATGGGTTCACCACGAACGTTGAAACTGGTGTTGATTATGACCGGGCACCCCGTGAGGCGCTCAAAGGCCTGAATCAGTCGATGGTAGCGGGGGTTTCTAACGGAGTCGACGGTCTGAACTCTCGCCGAGTAATCCACATGGGTAACGGCCGGCACTTCCGATCGGACTGCCTTGAGTGTCTGGAATCCTTGAACTTTTCTGACACCATTGTCGAGAGGAGTCCGGCGGGAGTCCTCTATTGGAACTACCAGGAGCATGTACGGGCTATTCTCCTCGGCCTGAATCTCAAAGTAGTCGCAAGCACGCTTCTCCAGGACAGAGGGCGCAAACGGACGAAACGATTCCCGGAACTTGATTTTGAGATTCATCACCGATTGCATGGCGGCACTTCGGGCATCCCCGATAATGCTCCGACAACCCAGAGCGCGAGGTCCGAACTCCATTCGCCCCTGCATCCATCCCACAACCTTTTCATCGGCAACAAGTTTTCCGACTCGTTCGCAAAGCTGGTCCTCATCCGGGATGAAATGAGAAATAGCGCCCACGTCCTCAAGGAATGTTTGGACCTGATCATTATCATAATGTGGGCCCAGTAGGGAACCCTGTTGTGCATCCAAGGAGTTCGCCGTTCGAGGACTATCAAGGAGTTGAAAGTAGATGAAAAGCGCGACTCCCAGTGCTCCACCGGCATCGCCGGCGGCCGGCTGGATCCAGATCTTTTCAAAGGGGCCCTCACGCTGGATTCTCCCGTTGGCCACGCAGTTAAGGGCAACCCCTCCCGCCATACAAAGATTCTTCATGCCCGTTAACTGGTGTACGTGGTGAACAGCGCGAAGCATGATTTCCTCAGTGACCATTTGAATGGAGGCAGCGATGTCCATGTCGTCCTGAGTCAGCGGGGCTTCCGGCCTTCGAGGCGGCCGGCCAAAGAGGTCGGCCATTTTCCTAGAAGTCATGGTCAGCCCCTGGCAGTAGTTGAAATAGGACAGATCCATACGAAAGGAGCCGTCTGTCTTCAAGTCAATCAGCTTTTCCAAAATCAGGTCCACATACTTCGGTTCACCATAGGGTGCCAGCCCCATGAGTTTGTACTCGCCGCTGTTGACTCTGAAGCCTGTGAAGTAGGTGAATGCGGAATACAGCAACCCCAGTGAATGGGGGAAACGCATTTGATGAGTCAGTGCAATCCGGTTCCCTCGACCGGTGCCAAATGTCGCTGTGGCCCATTCACCCACCCCATCCATCGTCAAAATAGCTGCTTCCTGGAAGGGTGAGGGGAAAAAGCCGCTGGCTGCATGGGATTCGTGGTGCTCGGTGAAGATAAACCTTTTCCTATAACCTCCTCGAAGCCCCCTGTGCATTTCACGGGGAAGATATAGTTTTTGGCGGAGCCATAGAGGCATGGCCTTGACAAAGGAACGAAATCCGACCGGCGCATAGGCAAGATAAGTTTCCAGCAACCTTTCAAACTTCAGGAAAGGCTTTTCATAGAAACCCACGTAGTCCAAATCTTCAGGGCTCAGTTGGGATTCTTCCAAACAATAGTTGATGGCGTTCAGGGGAAACCGATGGTCATGTTTCCGGCGTGTGAACCGCTCTTCCTGTGCCGCCGCCACAATCTCACCGTCCACCACCAAGGCGGCAGCGGAATCGTGGTAGAAGGCTGAAATCCCCAGGATAGCGGTCATATTCGAGGCGCCTTGATTTAGGCCGGTAGTGTTGTTTCTGCGGCAACAAGTGCGACCCGATTTGCAAACAGTCGAATCATTTCTGTTTGATGGTTAATTTGTAAAGCACTTCACTCTGTACGTCCTCAGCGAGACCGGGCATTTCATCTCCCAGGTTACAAGAATGTCCGAGCCGATACTGATCGGCTAGTTTAGCATTGATCGCCTGCCGACGGGCAAGAGTCACTCTTTTCAGCCTCATCCCTTGTGTGTGGATGGAATCTCGTTTTCAACAATACACGTCAACGGCAGGCTCAAGATGCCTCCAAAATCGCCTACTTTGACTTGTAAAGGTGTGCTAATGTAAAGCCGTATCTGGGAAATCCAATCACCAGCCACGATTTAGATCTTCGGGGTACGGGTCTTTCGAGGCAGTTCTAGGAAGTCAAAATATGGATAGAGCACGGGTGAAGAAGGTAGTGTTTTCAATCGTTACGTTGGTACTGTCCTCAATATTTTGTCTTGTGACCCTTGAAATATTCGCACGTTTTTTGGAGCCCAAGGTGGAAATGATCGGGCAACAGGGCGAGCATGCAAGTTATGCCCAACTCCATCCCATTATGGGCTGGACTCTCGTCAGCCAACCGATTCGCCACAGAACGTTTGAGTTTGATGTTACTTACAACCTTACGACGCACCTCATGAATGATGAGTGGTCTGCGGCAGATGCGTCAAAGAAGAGAATTGTGGCCCTTGGGGATTCGCAAACGTTCGGTTGGGGATTGCCGAGTATGGAAGCTTGGCCAAATGCTTTGGAACAGGATCTAAATGGGAGTGAGGTAGAGTCAGGTACACCACCTGTGGTGGTGTACAACTTAGGAGTTCCTTCTTATGGAATAGACCATAATTATTTGCGCCTAAGAGAAGACGGTTGGCGTCTCGATCCTTCACTTGTGTTATTGGGATTCAGTCCTAACGACCTGACTGATATTCAGCGCGTTGACATAGGTCGTTCGCGTTTCACTGTAGATCAAGATACCGGGAGCCTTGTCGAGAAAACAGGGCCACTTGGCGAAAGTACAGAGCGGGTTTCTGGTCCCGCTGTGAAATCATCTAGTTTTAGTCTTGTTCAGCTACTGCAGCATTCTAGATTGGTACGGCAATTGGTTCGAACCTCCGCCTTTTACTGGTTCTCTTCGCGCTTCCAGGAAGCGACCGGAATCTCCTTGTGGCCTACGAAGGAGGGTTTTTTCCGAAAAATTCCGAACGTGGAAGAGCAGCATGCCTGGGAACTGATTCAGAAACTTCTCGAACGAACCCACGCGGATTGTGAGGCAAGAGGCGTTCCGTTAGTTGTCGTGTTCATACCGCATTTGTATCACGTGTACGATGAGCTCTGGAACAGCACGTTGGGCAACTTCCCAGCTGATTATGACCGTATGATAATGAACAAAAAGCTGGCTGATTTGGTGGACAAAGCAAATGGACATTTTGTCGATCCTACTGCTGCCCTGAAACGCTTTGTGGAAACCACGGGAACGCGGGTCAATTTCAGATTCGATGGGCATGTGAATTCTAAGGGCGCTGAAATCATAGCCCGAGAGGTTACTGACTATCTCGTGCAGCACAATTTGTTAGCTGAGAAAAACGAAAGTCACTGAGTATCAGTATTGTCCATTGGTGAGGTGTTCCCCATGGGATAAAAACCCAGCCGATCGCTTGGGTTAGTGATGGCGATCGGTTTCGTGGTACTTCCGTCACTCCGCTAACTTGGGGTTGGAGCCGTCAACTCGTGGGCCGTCGCGGGTTCGATTTTTCGCTTAGGAAAAATAAAGGTGTCCCGTCTCTCGATCCAGTCTAATATCTTTACAATCAGTTAGTTAACCTGATTATTCGAAGTATTTTGAAAGGACCAATGGGCCAGGGTGAGGATTTGGGGTGGTGAAATTGAGGCAAATGGCCCGGTGATTCCTACGGTGCCATTGGTGACAGTATCCCAATTTGAATTGATGCATCTATCTGAAATATCTTCTAAATGCCCTGTGAATTGGAAACTCTCCTGGTACTGGTCACTTGCGGATTTCAAGAGGTTCTACTGATTGAAGTCGATCATGGATCGGTTGCTGTATTCGACTGTCTGCAATGACCACATCAGAGAAACTTTGCTGAACCGGACCGAGCACCAATCCTACTTTACCCTCCAGTTTTCGGTCACTTGGAACCACACCCAGAACCCGCTGATTAGACAAAATATAGTATGCTTCTTTGTCCTGGTGGATTGAAAAACGGAAGGTGTTATTAGGAGAAGGAGGAGAATCAAACTGGCGATGCCATGCCGGTTCACCATTCTCAATCACATACATAAAAAAAGCTGCCTGTGTGCGCCTGAACCCTACATAATTGTCCGGATCATGGTACCCCATGATCAACCCGGCATCGGAGGTATTGTAAAACTGTGCTGAAAAATAATCTGGGTTATACGAGTTTTCACTTAAGACGAAGTTGTCAAGATCGGAGTTGACCTGCCCTAACACTATCTCACCACTATTTTGAGGATTCTGGGCAACCACGATTTTGTTGTCCTGAATGGTGGTCTTCAGTTGTCCTAAGTCCAACAACACTTCCTCTTTATTAAACTCTTTAAACCGGGCGAGCCATGTATTACCGCTCGGACCCGATAGGATGTAGAGGGGCGTATCCTCCATGTTGGAACACGCTTCTCCATGTAGATAGGTATCCAACAAGTTTGCGCTGAGTTGTGGATCCAGTGATCCACCATAACACTGTCCGGCAGTCGATTTGATTGACCGTGTAATCGCTAATGTATTATCCGCAATCATCTTGTCATAACCTGATCTTGGGGTCAGAAGTTGCTGCAGCGAACTATAGTTGTGGAGAATCATGGGTACGGCAACCAGGGCAACAACGCCAAGGATCAGGTTGTCCTGGGTCTTTTTCGACTTCTGGATGCTGTAAACAAGAAGGGAAATGAGTATCAGGAATCCGTAGGTGGTCATGTAGTAATAGTAAGTGGCAGAGTGCATATATTGCATGGAGCGCAGTGACACGCGCCCAGCTGCCACTCCCAGGATCACAGCACCAAGGTAGGCGGTTACCAGCATCAGCAAAGCTGCCTGCTGCCTATCATCAGGCCGGCGAATCCGGCAGCATGCCCGGTAAAAAATTCCGATCAGTGACACCATCAGGATGAATCCAAGTACCCATAGGATGGCCTGCGGCAATTCTGAAAAATCCCAGAAAGCCCTCAAGCGAAGATCGTGAAAGACCAGTTGCACCACATACGGGAAAAAAGATGTCAAGAGGCTCAGTCCGGCGACTGTGAAAAGACCTGAAAATGAGTTCGAGAGGTCAAGAGAATCTGAAGGTCCCAGCAGGCCTGGTGGCTGGTAAAACATGTAGTCAGCCACATTCAAGACCGCCCAGAGAAGAACCGGCAACAACGTAACCATCATCCAATCCGATTTCGAATAAACATTTTCTTCCCTGGAGGATTGAGTCGATCCTCTGTCCGGGCGTGTCATCACGGCCAGGAGAGGGCCGCATAGGATGAGCACTGGGAGAAGAATTTCATGGAAAGTCATTGAAATGAAAAACATCAATGCTGCGCTATAGCGACAGATGGTGGAGTTGAAGGTTTTTAGAGGGCGATGGAGTAAAAAGAGGCCAAACCCGAAGAACATGAGTGAGAACATATAGGGACTGATATGTCTCCAGAATACCATTTCCATGCCAGGATATTGGGTAAGGAAAACGAGGGTCAAAATGCAGGACACATCCAGCCGTAGGAATCTGCTCAACAATAAGAATAGGGAAAAAGTCGTCAGCGCATGAAACAGAATACTGGTTGCGCCGCGCACGTAAAAATTGTTGTCGGAAGCGATTTGGATTATAGCTAAAACACTGTGCATCCCGGGCCGAAATAAATAGTAATCACCAGGGCCAAAATGTCGTGTTCGTGAATAGGAAATGGTCTGTCGGAAATACTCCCAGTCCGACTCATGAAATTCATGGTTCAACATGAAGGCCCTGTGGTCTCCACGTGGTATCGCTACAATGCCGTGTCTGTAGATCAAAAACGAAGCACATACGAGCAAAACAAAGGCGATTATGAAGTGCTTTGCTGTTAATCGATTCATGATCTCAATGATAAATAGAAGTGTATAGCCTGTCCATCTACCCGCTGTCCTCCCCCTCCCTGCAAGCGCAGGAAATTCTTGTCAGGTAGAGTCGGCCTTTCGAAAACCTGCAGCACCAGTGGCTTGGTCTGCCCGACGTCCTCGATGCCGTATATCTGCCGATGCGGCTCACTTGCGTTGAGGGGAGACAACCACCAGGGGTGATGCCCCGTCTGTGACGCAGGATTTCACTGTTCTCCACAGCCTGCGGCATTCGAAGTCAAGGTTCCATCCGACTTCTGGAAGAGGGAAAAAATATGGACCTTTGAATCACAGGTTGCCTTGAATGAACCCAAAAAGCCTTCTGTGAGGGTGGTTTTTTCGTCCGGGAAAAATTGCACTTGACCCAGAGGCTGCACCGTGAAACTTCCTCCTCCTGATGAAATACCTTCCCCTGAGAACACCTCCCAGCTACAGGTGGCAATATCGACGCTCGAGGGGTTTGAGAAGGCACCGGCAGTCCGACTGTTGCTGCTCTCCTTCATCAGGAACTCTGGCCTGGTGCAAAGAGGAGCGGGGAGGACGCCCAGGGAGGGGACGCCGGCTAACGAAATGATCTCTGTTGACAGGACATGCGCATCTGACGGATCGACCGCAAGGACAAGGCTCCCTGACTCCAGATCGGTACCTTCGAAGTCAATCAAAGAAGTGCCGTTTGGTGGCACGGTAATGGACTGGGTTGTAATGAGGGAACCATCGGGAGCGTGGAAGGAGGAGTCGATAGAGATGGCCGTGTCGCCGGCTCCCACCACCAGCTGGGACGAGGACCCGGCTCCTCGGATCAAAGCCGGGAAGCTGGGTGGACCGGCCTGGTTCTGGGTGTCCACCTGAACCCTGTAAGGAGAAGTGATATGTGCCAGCAGATCAGGAAACTCGAGGGCAGGAAAGAAGTCTTCCTGGGCAAAAGTTTTCACACAAGAACCATCACTCTGGTTTAAGGATGAAAAAGTGATCACGACTCGAGAGGGAACGCTGAGATCCGCGACGAATACCGTACTGTTGACGAATTCAGTGCCGGGAAAGATTTTCCCAAGGTCTTCAATGTAAGGCTGGCCTGAGCAGTCTTTGGACTCGAACCTTACCGGGCCGCCGATGCCCTTAATCTGACCGGGCTCCATCTCCAGGGACAGGAGGAGCCCATCCTTTTGCAGAACGATATACACCTTTCCATCGTCGATACCCTGCAGAGCACCCACTCTCTTCCCGGTTACGTCGAAAACTGCCAAGGAATCTGCTGAACTCAAGGTTTGAGCAGTTCCAGGCAGTGCCATAAATAAGAACAATACGAGAGTAACGATAGTTCTGTAAAAAGACATGGGTACACCTCCTTAGGTGTGGGTTGTCCCGATCAACTGTGTGTACGTCTTCAGCAAGAATGGGACAATTCGGCTTCCAAGTTAAGAGACAGTCTGAGCCGATACTGATCGGGCTAGTTTAGCATTGATTCCGGAAGCCGTGTTGTAGCGGCCGCTCTATGAGCGGCCCTTCCCATCGCCCTTTCTGGGCTTATAGGGTAGGAGCGCACGTCGGGCCGTCTCACAACCCAGTTAAACCGGAAGGATTGCATCGGGGCGCACTCAGTGCGCCCCTACACTCACCTTTCAGACATCGCTCCGCAGGAGCGACAGCGTCAGGGGGGTAGCGGTCCGGAGTCAGTTTTACCTGTGTCTCTGTGGTGAAAGTCTTTTTGGGTGGGCGAACCGGATTTGGCGCACTGATTTTGCTTCCTCTGGTGGGATCCGGTGCAGAATGAACCTGATCCCGCTTCCGGCAGGCTCCAAAGCATCACCTTGGAATCAGATGTCATGTTGCGCAGCCAGGGATTCGGTTTGTTTTAGCCCGTAAATTCCATCCTCCGGGCATTTTCATTGCCTGGTGAATCCGGTATATTCCAGGGGAAGATGATCAAAAAAACACTCAAGGGAATAGCGGTCGGGTTGGCATTGGTGATGATGGCGCTTCTGGTTTCTTACCTCAACCGTAGTGACCCCTGGAATCAACTTCCCGGCAAGCGGATCACGGGGGAGGAAGTCGCCGAGCCGAACGACGACTGGAGTTTCATGGAACCGTCCACCCGGGTCACCCTGGAGGTACGGCCCTCCGATCCCTATTCCGTCGATATCCGGGCCTACCTGCATCAGGGGGTGCTTTATCTCAACTCCATCAGTCCGGAGCGCCGCTGGACCCAGTATCTGCACGAGGATCCGAACCTGAGGCTCAAGGTGGAGAACACGATCTACCAAGTACGGGCCACCTGGGTAGAAGATCCGGCGCTGGTCAGTGAGATTCAGAAGGCCCGGGAGCAGATAAGTCCACGCCTGGCTCAGAGAACGCCCCAGGAGAAGGCACAAAACGGGTATTTTCGGATTGATTCCCGCTGATTATCCGGCCACGATCCGCGATCTCCTGACGGTGTCCCTGCGGCCACTCTCACCCTCTTCCCGACGGGTTTAGCGCGAACCGGCCGCTTCCCCGCCGTACTGCTCCTGCCAGAGTCTGAAGTGGGTCTCATACAGATCGTCGCGCATTTCGGCGAACTTGCCATCACAGGTATGTTGAGCGGCAGTCTCCGGAGGCTTGACGGAGTAGTAAACCGTGTTTTTGAAGACACCTCCCCGGGTGGTGAAATGCAGGTGGGTCGAACGCTCTGAATTGGAAATCAGGATATAAAACAGAATGCCCAGGGTCAGCAACACCGAAGCCGTGATGATCAGTGCCTTTTTCATAATCGTACCTTTTCCAAAGATCCGCCTCCCTGAACCTTCCCATCTCGCCCTGCCATGCTATCCTATTCCGGCCGAGGAGGTTTTACGACCCCTTTTTGAGCCTCCGTTGATGCGAGGAAAATCAGGTGGTCGAATCTGGAATCATGGACACAGTTGAGAGCAACACTTTCGATTCATTTCTTGTCGAGCTCGATGACATCTCCTGGTCTGAGGCCCTGGATGTCCTCGTGCCGCTGATCCATCCGGTCGATCAGGACGCCACCCGCATCTGGTTTGCTTTTTGGCCTTTGCACCTTCTCCGGATTGTCCAGGAGTCCGAGAATATCGACCAGTTGGAGCGGCAGCTGGAGCTCAAGGGAAACTACCGGATCGAGGAGCAGCTCGACTCCTCCGTTGACTTTCTGTTCGGCTCTCGGTACTGGTCGGAAGTCAAAGAGGCGGTCCGCTCCCAGGCCCAGTCGTCAACCTCCCCTGAGGGCGGCCTGGCCGATCAGATACGGGCCACTGCCCGGGCACTCGCCTCCAGCCTGCAGGTTCCCGAATCCCACCTTACCGGAATCACGGCCGTCGCCTGGATGGCCTGGCGGCAGGTGGGCCCGGATGTTTTTTCTGCAGGCCCCGCCAGGCCGGTCCCCAAAAAATCCTCTCCCGAGCAGATTCTGAAGGCCCGTGCCAAAAAAAGGAGAGGCTGGTTGGGCTTTTTGCGTACCGTCGATGCCAAGTACACCGTCGTCTTTAACGAAAAGGAAAAAAGATCTTTCTTCAAGGCCATCCACGGACAGGATGTTTCCATGGCCGCAGCGAAGGACCCCAGAGACTATCGATCGATCGACCTCCGACGGACCGAGGGGCCGATTCCTTTCCAGTGCCGGACCGGGACCTGTGGAACCTGCTGGTTTGGAGTTTTAAGCGGGAAGGAAAATCTGAATCCGATCAGTGATTGGGAAAAGGATCGATTGAAGGTCTTCGGCTACGATTTCGGCCTCTCCGATGGCGAAACTCATCCCCCCATCCGTCTCTCCTGTCAGGTCCAGTGCCTGGGCAACCTTTCGGTCACGGTTGCCCCCTGGAATGGGATTCTCAATGTCCAGCGTTTTGATGCGGACAGAGCGTCAGGCGGAGGTTAGCCGAACTGGAGGCCCACCAACCGCCAGGACGGGTAAAGGGCTTCGCTTGGTATGAAAGCGTCAGCGTTGCAATAAAAATTGATGCATAATAAAGGCTATCACCGGGGGACATCATGAAATCCAACCAGAAAAAAACAAAGAGAATCAGCCGCCGAGCTTTCGTCCGGGGGGCAGGCGCAGGAAGTGCCGCCCTGGCGGGAGCTAGCGCCTTATCTGCCTCCCCGGCCCAGGCTCAGGAGAGGGACAGCTCTGCCATCCCCGAGCAGTGGGATCTGGAGGCCGACTTTGTGGTGATCGGTTCGGGGGCGGCGGGACTCCCCGCCGCCATTCGGGCGGCCAACCGGGGTGTTTCGGTAATCGTGGTTGACGCCAATTACGACGCCGGCGGGCACGCCCTCCTGAGTGGAGGCAACGTGGCTCTGGGGGGCGGGACCAGCCTCCAGAAAAAATATGGGATCGAGGATTCACCCGACCTTCTCTTTCAGGATCTGACCGACTGGTCGGTGGTGGAATCCAACGGGATGCCGGATTATCGGTACAACGACCGGGGCGTTCAGCGTGCGCTGGCCGACAACGAGGCCCTGACCTTCGAGTTTCTGGTCGCCAACGGCGTGGTCTTCGCAGATAAGGCCCCGGACACCCAGGGCGGGCATGCCATCGGGATCTCCGCACCCCGGGAGAATCACACTATAAGGGATAAAAAACCCAGCCTGGAGAGTCCGTCGGGCTCCGGCGGAACTAATCTGATGAGGCCGCTGGAAGCCAGTGCCAGGAAAAAGGGCGTCCGCTTTCTGCTTAATTACCACATGGACGTCATCCTCCGTGAGACCCCCATCTCAGGGCGAGTGCTGGGGATCAAGGCCAGCTACACCCCCACTCTGCTGCCGGGAACCACCACTCCTCTCAGGAGCTTCCGTTCCCAGGGCAATATCGATATGGATGTGGAAACCGTCACCGTCAAGGCCAGAAAAGCGATCATGATCGCCACCGGCGGGGGCACGGGCAACGTCGAGTTCCGCAGGATGTTCGACCCCAGACTGACCGAGGAGATCCAGTATGGCGGTGCTCCCTTCTCGCCCCAGGATGCCAGCGGAGAGCTGGCCGGCATGGCCATCGGGGCCTCGCTCTGGGGCACGGCCAACCAGACGTTTGAGAGGAACGGCTTTGTCAGGAAGCGCAACCTGATCGGTGCTCAGTATCTCTACGTCACCTGGAGGCCGGGCAGCCCCATCTTTCCCCTGGCCCGTGCCACCGGTCTTGTCCTTGGTGATTGGCAAAACGTGATCTGTGTCAATCAGGTTGGCCGGAGGTTTTACAATGAACAGGTGGGGAACTGGCCGAGAGGGAGTGTTCACAAGTCTCTGGATCCCTATAAGCCGGCTGATTGGCGCAATGCCAGGAGAATCGAGTACGATCCGCCCAACTTCATCGACGCTGCCCTGGCCATCAACGAGGGATCCACTGCTCCGGACTACAGCCCCGGACCTACCTGGGCTGTCTTCGACGCCGAAGCCGTCAGGCGTCAAGAATGGGATATTGAGCCGCCCGTGACCGATCCCCTTTACTTTTTCGGTGCCGACACGCTCTCGGAACTGGCATTGAAGCTGTCCAAGAATCCTTACCAGAAAGTCCAGATGCCGCCTCACAATCTGGAGGCGACGGTGGAAAGGTACAACTCGATTGTCGAGTTCGGTCACGACGTGGATTTTGAAAGGCCTTCGCCCAAGTACAGGATCGACACCCCTCCGTTTTATGCAGCCTGGGCCGGACCCGTGGTACACGACAGCTATGCGGGCCTCAGGATCAACATGAAGTGCCAGGTGATCGATATTCGGGGGCAGGTCATCCCGGGCCTATACTGCGGGGGAGAGTCGGCCGGCGGCTGCAGTCAGCATGGTACGGGCCGATGCACCACCCAGAGCTATATCGCCGGCAAGCACGCCGCTGCCGAGCCGAGTTGGGGATAGCCAATCGGGCTGGAGATTTGGATTAGGTGCCGCTCAGTCGACGAGTCGGTAGTCTCTACCACTGATCTGTTCCACCGTACCCTCCGCCAGAATATACTTGAGGGCCTCATGGAAGATGATCCGTGGGTGATGAGTGCCAAAGTTCCAGTGAACGGCCACCAGTTCATTGGCGATCTTGCCCATCGACATGGGTTTCTTGAAGGTCTTTAGAACCTCCAGCACCGCTGCTTCATGATCGATTTCCGAGTCCACCACTTCTTCGGTCAACTCATGACGTTTTTCGGCCCGAATCGCCGCCTCCATCTCCATCCGCTTGACCAGGTCTTGAAAGACCTCGTCGGACAGGGATTTCTCGGCCGCCGAGATCAAGGTGGCCGGGGAATCCTCACGGCTCATCTGGGCGACCCCCGCCGAGATGCTTACCGGAGGATACACATCCTTCTCCAGGGTCACGATGTCGGAAATGGTGATGAGATGACGAAGATGGGTCACGATCTTGAGCGCCGCTTCGGCGGTTGTACCCGGGAGCAGCACAATGAGTTGGTCCTTACCATACCGTGCGACGGTCTCATCCGGCTCCAACCGGGCTCGGATGGTCCGGGCGACCGTATAAAGAGCGTATCCTCCCGCCGTAAAACCATGATGCTGGTTGTAGGTCTCAAAATCATCGACCCGAACCAGCAACAGCGTGAAATTCCGGTCGGATGCTTCCATCTCCAGGGGCAGCATCTTGTCCAGTCAGGTGCGGTTGTAGGTTCCGGTCAAGGCATCGATCACGGTGAAGTCGGTGTACTCACGCTGGAGTTGCGGGCCGCTCAAGAGCAGAGAGTTCCCTCCCCTCAAGCGCTTTGAGACGACAAACAACAGGTTGCGAGCAACCGTGGGACAAGTATGAATCAGCGACCATAAGGCTTGGTCCTCCAGCGCCAACAGCCGGCAATCCGTATTAGCGACCACGTAGGCTGTGGTCTCCTGACCGTCCAAAACAGAGATTTCACCCACGAATTCTCCAGGTTCGATCATGGCAATGGGGTCGTGCGTGAGTTTGAGGTGAATCCGCAATTGGCCAGCTAGAAGCAAATAAATGAACCGGTTGGATTGTTCCGCTCGGATCAGCAGTTCGAGCCGTTCCAGTTCAAGCAGAGGAGAGGCTTTGAGAAGACCCTGGATGGAACCCAGGTCAACGTCTTTGAGCAGGAGGGAACTCTCCAGTTCATCCACGTCCAAAGGCTGTATTTCACGCTCAGATTCAGTCGTCATGCCGGGCCCGCTCTACCGCTTCAAATGAGTTTCCTTGATGCTCATACTTCGAGGTTCCGATTGCAATTTCGGGCCGGCCGATTCTTGTTTCCCAAACCCCAGCGGTAGATTTTGCCTTCTGAATCACGAAGCCTTATCATTGAGGAAATTAATGGACAGGAGGAGGGAGAGATGAGGATGAGAAGGACCGGTAGACTACCATTGGGATTGGTTTGCATGGCCGTGCTTTTGACGGCCTGGCCAATCCGGCTGAGTGCCCAGGCAAACACCGGGTCATCCGTGATCATCGACAGCGACGATCTGGGGGGAGTGGTCACCAGTTCCAAGGGGCGGGAAGCCGGCGTCTGGGTGATCGCGGAAACGAACGACCTGGATACCAAATTCGTCCGGATCGTGGTGACCGATGACCAGGGGCGCTATCTGATGCCCGACCTGCCGGAGGCGAACTACCGGGTGTGGGTGCGCGGCTACGGGCTGGTCGATTCGACCCAGGTTCAAAGCCAACCCGGTAAGATACTCAACCTGACAGCGGTGGTGGCACCCGACCCGGCAGCGGCGGCCCAATATTATCCGGCCCTTTATTGGTTTTCCCTGCTGACGGTTCCTGAGAAAAGCGAGTTCCCCGGTACCGGACCCGATGGCAACGGGGTGTCAGAGAACATGAAGCACCAGGGTCAGTGGCTCCGAGACGTCAAGGCCGACGGCTGCGTCATGTGTCACCAGATGGGCAACAAGGCGACCCGCACCCTTCCCAAGCAGTTCATGGATCTTGAATCCTCGGTTGCTGCCTGGCAGCGGCGCATCGAGTCGGGACAAGCCATGAGGTACATGGTGAGAAATATCGGCAGGCTCGGTCCTTCCCGAGCACTGGGTTTGTTTGCGGACTGGACCGATCGGATTGCCGCCGGTGAGCTCCCGTCCTCTCATCCGTCGCGGCCCCAGGGCGTGGAGCGCAATGTGGTGATCACCCAGTGGGATTGGGCCGAACCCTACGAATACCTTCACGACGAGATCGCCACCGATAAGCGAAACCCTACCGTCAATGCCAATGGCCCCATCTATGGGGCGAACGAGGACAGTTCCGACCTGGTGCCCGTGCTGGACCCGGTGGCCCATAAGGCGACCCGCATGAGAGTTCCGGTCCGTGATCCGAAGACCCCCTCCTCCAAGTCGTTCGGGAAGATGTCCTCGCCTTACTGGGGTGATGAGTCCATCTGGGACAGTAAGACCAGCGTGCACAATCCGATGCTCGATGAACTGGGACGGGTCTGGCTCACTTCCAGGATTCGGCCGGCCGAAACGGCGGCCTTTTGTCGGGAAGGGTCGGACCATCCGTCTGCTCAGGTCTTTCCGATTGAGAGGTCGGGTCGCCAGCTTTCCGTCTACGATCCCAAGACCAAGGAGTTCACTCTTATCGATACCTGTTTCTCGACCCACCATCTCCAGTTTGCCGAAGATGCCAACAACACCCTGTGGACCAGCAGCGGGGTGGTCGGCAGCAACGTGGTCGGCTGGCTGAACCGAAAAGTATTCGATGAAACCGGCGATGAACAGAAATCGCAGGGTTGGACGCCCTTCATTCTGGACACCAACGGCAACGGAAGACGGGATGACTATGTGGAACCTGACCAACCGATCGATCCCTCCAGGGACAAGCGGATCACGGCCACCTACTACGGCATCGCGGTGAGTCCGGTGGACGGGGCCGTGTGGGGTTCGGTCATGGGTTTTCCCGGTTCGGTGGTCCGGTTGATGCCGGGAGATGACCCGTCGACCACGGCACTGGCGGAAATCTTCGAGCCGCCCTGGAACCACCCCGATGCCCCCGTTCACGGCTACTCGCCTCACGGGATCGACGTGGACCGCCAGGGCGTGGTGTGGGTGCCGCTGGCCAGCGGACATCTGGGCAGCTTTGACCGTCGCAAGTGCAAGGGCCCTCTCAATGGACCCGACGCCACGGGACAGCACTGTCCGGAAGGCTGGTCGCTCTATCCCTTTCCGGGACCCCAGCTCAAGAACGTCACCGATTCCGG
>JAYZBY010000075.1:0-24854 GCA_036338555.1 Acidobacteriota bacterium
CATGAGGGCGGTCTCTCCGGTCTGCTGGACAGCGTTTGGATTGGCCCCGGCCTTCAACAGTCTTTCCACCATGGCAGCGCTGCCGTTGGTACAGGCCAGCGAAAGTGGAGTCACGCCATAGTGATTGGCGGCGTTCACATCGGCGCCTGCACCAATGATCAGCTCCGCCATTTCCAGATCATCCCGGTGGGCCGCCCACTGCAGTGCCGTCGTGCCGTCGGCCTGAGGTGCATTTACATCGGCCTGTTGCTCCAGCAGGGAACGAAGGGTTTCCCTGTCTCCTCTCTCGACGGCCTCCACCAGCTGAAGATCACTGCTGATGACAGCCAGATTGGCGAGTGATAGAAGCAAAAGAGGGATTATCCAGCAGCCGCTGAGAACTCTGACTTTGTGACTCATTTTGGTTTCACTTTCATTTTTATTCTGGGCCAGCCCGGAGGACTCATGATACTGGCTAAACCTCCAGGAGTTCGAGATGTCCGGTGCTATCGCCGAAGTTCTCCAAAGGGATTTCCAACTTGTCGAGGAGGGTCAGGAACAAATTGGTGGTCGGGGTATCGTCGGGATAGCGGACGTGGCGGCCGGCCAAAGTTTGGCCAGCTCTTCCACCCAGCAGAAGGATGGGTAAATCGTTATGAACGTGCAGGTTGCCGTCGCTCAGGGAGCTTCCGTAGACGATCATCGAATGATCCAGCAGGGAGCCATCACCGTCGGGTGTTGATCGCATCTTCTCCAGAAAATATGCGAACATCTGACTGTGTAGGATGTCGATCTGAAGCACCTGTGCGATCTTGCTGGAATCGTTCTGGTGGTGCGACAAGGGGTGGTAGGCGTCCTTGATGCCGAGCTCGTCATAGACTCGAGTGTTCTGCTCGCGGCCCATCATGAAGGTGATGACGCGGGTCATGTCGGTCTGGAAAGCCAGGACTTGCAAGTCCATCATTAACTTGCAATGTTCTGTAAACGTCGAAGGGACACCCACGGGACGTTCCACGGACGGCAGCTCACGGGACGACTGGTCCTCGGCGATCTGGATGCGACGCTCGATATCACGGATCGAATCGAGGTATTCGGTCAGCTTGGCGCGGTCCCTGGGACCGAGCCTGTTCTGAAGACGAGCCACGTCCTGACTCAGCAGGTCGAGTATGCTGCGGTCTTTCCGCAATCGAGCACGTCGCGTGGCGGGGTCGGTAGTGTCGCTGTCGCCGAACAGTCGCTCGAAAACCGCGCGAGGTTTGTTCTCCATGGGTATTGGCGTGGTGGGGCTGCTCCAGCAAAGCGTATTGCTGTAGGCACAACTGTAGCCTGTATCACAGGTGCCGACGACTTCGGTGGAGTCGAGGGCAACCTCAAGTGAGGCCAGTTGGGTGTGTTGGCGGAATTCCCTGGCAACGATCTGGTCAATTGAAATCCCCGCACGCAGGTCGGCGCCTTCCGTCTTTTTTGGGTGAACCCCGGTCAGGAAGGTAGCGCTGGCGCGTGCATGTTCTCCCGGGCCTTCGCCCTCCAGCGCCCAACCCGTATTGTGGGCGAGGCCGCTGATAACCAGCATGTCATCCTGGAATGGTGCCAGCGGTTCCAGAATCGTGGGTAAATCATAATTGGAACCGAGTGTCGCCGGTGTCCACCGATCCATGATCATTCCGTTCGGAACATAGACAAAGGAGAGGCGCGTCGGCGAATGGGCCGCTCTGGCGGACGTGGCTGCCAATGCCGGAACCATTGAGTCCAGCAACGGCAAAGCCAGGGTGGCGCCGATGCCCCGTAAGAAGGCGCGCCGCGGCAGAAATTTCTTGGTGATGATCATGGTTCTGCTGACCTCCTCAATTGAAAGGGCGTGCTCTTGACAATTCCCGTAATCAGCGACGACCAGCGGTAGTCGTTGGGAGCGGCCTGCCGCATCACCGAGCGAACGGCCGGAGCATCGTAATACTCAACTCCCCGGCCCAGGGCGTAGGTCAGGAGCTTTTCGGTGACGTTCATGACAAATGCTTCGCGGCGACCGAGCAACACCTTGCGCAGTCCGGACGCGCCCTCGAACTGGGTGCCATCGGGGAGAACTCCTGACGAATCAATCGGGCTGTCCGCCTCAGTGCTTCGCCATCCACCGATCGCATCAAAGTTCTCCAGCGCGAAACCCAGCGGGTCCATTCGCGAATGGCAAGCGGCGCAGGCGGGATTCGCACGGTGGGCTTCCATTCTCTCGCGCATGGTGAGGGGCTGGCCATCCCCGGCTGGCTCCGGCAACTCCGGAACGTTGGGTGGCGGTGGTGGAGGCGGTGTGCCCAGGATGTTTTCTAAAATCCACTTGCCGCGCAAGACTGGAGAGGTCCTGTTGGCATAGGAGGTCGCGGTCAAAATACTTCCTTTGCCCAGTAACCCTTTCCGTTCCTCATGGCCCAATGTCACCCGCCGAAAATGGCTGCCGTAGACATTTGCGATGCCGTAGTGCCGTGCCAGACGTTCGTTCAGGAAGGTGAAATCGGCATCCAATAAATCCGCGACGCTGCGGTCCTCCCTCAGCATGCTTCCAAAGAAAAGTTCGGTCTCCCGCTGAAGGGCCTCCCTTAGATTCTCGTCGAATTCAGGAAACTCCCCCAAATCGGGCGCCACCGTGGCTATGTTGCGTAGATACAACCATTGTCCGGCGAAATTAGTCACCAGAGCTTCAGAACGGGGATCGGCGAGCATGCGCCGTATCTGTCCCTCCAATACAGCGGGGTCTTTGAGCCGACCTTCAGCTGCCAGGTCGAGGAGCGTGTCATCAGGAATACTGCTCCAAAGAAAAAACGACAACCGGGAGGCCAGCTCGAAATCGCGGATGGGATAGGCCGTCCCCGGCTCGACGTTTTCCGGGTCCTGTTCGATGCGAAATAGGAATTCCGGGGAAACCAGGATTCTTTGAAGCGCCAGCTCGATTCCTTCCTCGAATCCGCCCTCCTCCCGGCCAATGTGGTAGGGGGCGAGCAGGCTGGGCAGCTCCTGATCGGCGATCGGTCGACGATAGGCGTGACGGGCCAGGGTGGAGATAATTTTCCTGGCACAGGGCTCCTGGTCCTGGCTGGTGGTCGGGCGGCAAATGAAAATCCGGCCTCGGCTGGGGGTTTCTCCCGGTCCCCGGGCATTGTAGGGGCCACTGATGGTGACGCTGCCGACCCCGGGCTCTTCACTTTCCGTACTCGCAAAAGTCGGTTGGATCATCTGTTCACGGGCCCAGGTTTCCTTCAGGAAAGAGACTCCGACCAGGTGTGGACCGGCGGCAACCGGGAGGCGGACTTCCAGATGGGCATCAAGTGCCGCCTCCCCAAATGGAGAGGTCCTGTATCCCAATGGGACCCGATCGGTGCCACCAACCGTAAAGTGTCCCACCCTTTGGCGATCCAGGTGGATGTCGAGTTGGTGAGGCTCGGAGTGGATGTCGAGAAGGCCGAGAATTCTAGAGCCGTCATAGCTGGTTTTCAGACGGACCTTGAAGAGATAGTCGCCATCGAGCGGGAAAAAGTGGCGTACCGCGAGTCCGCCCCGTGAGCCGAAGGGCAGTTCGTTGCTGGTACGGTCCTGCTGGCCCAGGAATCTGGGGACGACGTGTGTTTCGGAGTCGGGATGTCCGGTATGATCTCCGATGGCCAGACGACTGATCTTCCGTGCCGCCGACATATATCTTTCCAGCAGCATGGGCGAGACCGAGAGAACGTCGCCGATGTTGTCAAAACCGTAACCTGAATCGTCGGCCGGAAGAAGGGATGCTCCATCGATCTCCAAGGCCAGTAGATCACGGATGGCGTTGGTGTATTCGGCACGGTTGAGACGGTGCAGGACCGGCCTGCCGGGGTTGGATTCAGCGCTGTCCAATTCCTGCTCCAGGTAGGTGGCCAGGGAATCGTAGGTGGCTTCATCCGGCCGGGGCATCCCCGCCGGAGGCATGGCCCGGCCCTGAAGTTTGCGCAACACCTTTTCCCACACCGCCGCCCCTTCGCTGATTTGCTCGACGTTCATGGTGTCGAGCGCCAGTCCGGCCGTACCGATTTGTTGGTTGTGGCAGACGACGCAGTAGCGATCCAGGACCGCCCGCTGGGCGGAAGGATGTGATGGAACCGGGCTCAAAGATTGGGCCTCGGCCAGATGAAACGAGCCCGTCCCGACCAGGGTGAGTCCAATCATGATGGTTCTCAGCATGGCAACCCGCGACATTCCTTCCAGTATATAGCATGAAGGTCCGTTAGGCCCGCTTTTGTTGCTTGCTTTGTCAAGCAATCGTGCAATCGTGCAGTGGGTCGAAGTCGGCACATTGAGGCGCCTCCCACACTCCTGAAACGCGACCTTGCTGTGGGCGTACGGTCGTGTGCCCTTACAACAGGCTGCAGAAGCGTGCCAAATTGGAGCGTGAGACGTGGACCGCGCTGGTCGAAGACCAGCGGTGGAGGTTGCCTTCAACTCCCTGTGGATTTATCATGCCTAGCCAAAAGGAGCATCTCATGAAGGATCGTGTTCAAAGCAAGCAATCTGAATCATCCAGGATCAGCAGCCGGCGGCGATTTTTGAAGTCGAGTGCCGTACTGGCCGGTGTAGCAGGCGCCTGTAGTGACTCACAACCGGTGGTGGATCCCAACCCCGGCACTTTGGGAGTCCCCGCCAGCGCTTATGGACAGAGGTCGGCATTTGAGGCTTCGGTCCGCCAAACCACTCCATCCTCCACGCCTGAAGCCGGGGCGAGCCGCACTCCTCTCGACGAGTCCTATGGTGTTCTGACCCCTTCCTCACTTCATTTCGAGCGGCACCATGCCGGGGTCCCCAGGATCGACCCCGCCCAACATCGTCTGCTGATTCACGGCATGGTGGATCGGCCCTTGATCTTGACGATGGAGGAGATACTTCGTTTACCCCAGGTATCCCGAATCCACTTTATTGAATGTTCGGGCAACAGCGGGAGCGAATGGGCAAACCCACGGCCGAATCCTCAGGGCTCTCATGGGATGGTGGGGGGCAGTGAATGGACCGGGGTTCCGTTGTCGCTGCTGCTTTCAGAGGTGGGTGTGCAGGATGGAGCCCGCTGGATCGTCGGCGAAGGGGCCGACGCCTGTCGGATGCATCGAAGCATTCCGATGGAGAAGGCCATCGGCGACATCATCCTTGCCTACGGTCAAAACGGTGAGGCGATTCGCCCTGAGCAGGGGTACCCTCTGCGCCTGGTGGTGCCTGGATGGGAGGGGAACACCCACATCAAGTGGCTGAGACGACTCATGGTGGTGGACCAGCCCTATATGGCGCGGGATGAGACCTCCAAGTATACCGATCTGATGCCCGATGGCACAGCCCGCCAGTTTACCTTCACCATGGAGGCCAAATCGGTCATTACCTTTCCCTCGGGCAGGAAGCGGCTGGCCGGGCCCGGAATTTACCAGATCAGCGGGCTGGCATGGTCGGGCCGGGGTTTGGTGGATTCGGTGGAGATCTCCACCGATGGGGGGCGATCATGGCTGGAAGCACAACTCCAGGAGCCTCGCCATCCTATCGCCTTGACCCGTTTCAGGCTGCCCTGGCAATGGGACGGCCGGGAGGTGACGCTGCAGTCGCGATGCATCGACGAGACGGGCTATGTTCAGCCCAGTCGCGAGCAACTGATAGAAGTTCGGGGGCTCAACACCCGGTATCACTACAATGGCATCATGGTCTGGAGGGTTCTCGCCGACGGGAGTGTCGAAAATGCCTACGCCTAAAGCGGCCGCGAGTTTTACTGGATGTGTCTGTGTGATGGTGGCCGCGACCCTGCTTCTTTGGGGACAGCTGCCCAGCTATGGCGTGGGCCGGCCGCCCAGCGTGGAGGAGATCGAATTATGGGATGTCATTGTGGGGCCGGAAGGGAAGGAACTGCCGCCGGGTGAGGGCACGGCGATGGCGGGCCGGGAAGTGTTTTCATTGCGTTGTGCCGAGTGTCACGGGTCCGAGGGTCAGGGAGCCGACAAGGGAGAGGCCCTAGTGGGGGGCGAGGGAACCTTGACCAGTTCGGAGCCGCTCAAAACCGTCGGCAGCTACTGGCCCTATGCCACTACCATCTGGGATTACGTCAATCGAGCCATGCCTTTCGATCGACCCGGGACCCTGACCCATGATCAGGTTTATGCGGTGGTCGCCTATCTCCTCTATCTCAACGGCATTATCGGTGAGGAGGAGGTGATGAATGCTTCGAGCCTTCCCCAGGTCACGATGCCCAATCGCAACGGCTTTGTTCCTGATCCACGGCCTGACCTGGGGGAGATGGATCGGTCCCCTTAGAAATTGACCGCCTGGGAGATCACCTCAGGTTCCTGGACCTTTCGGCAAACGCTTTCGTCCCTGGCCAGAACGGTCGCCAGATCGGTATGTAGTGCGTGCCCTGTCCTGTGGGCCTTGATGTGGCCGATAAGGGGATAACCGCAAAGGGAGATGTCACCGATCAGGTCCAGCATCTTGTGCCGGACAAACTCATCCGGGGAACGCAGGGGGCCGTTCATGATTTCGGTTTCGCTCAGAACCACTGCGTTATCGAATGATCCACCTCGAATCAGTCCCTTGCGACGCAGTTCTTCAACTTCAGAATAAAATCCGAAGGTGCGCGCGTAGGCAATCTCCTGGGTATAAGCTCGGGTGGTGAGTTCCATGTCCAGGCTCTGGTGGCCAATCGCGGGATGATCAAAATTGATTTGGTAGGAGATACGGAAGGTGGAGCAGGGCTCGATGGAAATGAATTTGTCTCCGTCTTCCAACCGAACCGGCTTGGTCACTTTCAGGTAGGTTCGCTTCTTATTCTGTTCCTGAATCCCAGCCTTCTTGACCATCTTGACAAAGGGGAGCGCGGAACCGTCCAGAATAGGGACCTCCAGCGAGTCAATGTCAATGTAGACGTTGTCCAGGCCAATACCGTAGAGCGCCGACAGGAGATGTTCGACGGTGGACAGCATGACTCCTTTCTTCATCAAGGTGGTCGCCAGCACGACCCGGGAAACCCGGTCCCGGATCGCCTCGATTTCAAACTTTTGTAGATCGACTCGCCGGAAGATGATTCCCGTGTTGGCCGGTGCCGGTTTCAGTTTCAGTTTGACCTGGCATCCCGTGTGCAGGCCCACTCCTGAGATTCCAACAGCTTTTTTGATCGTTCTCTGCATCTACCGGTCCTTATAGTTCGACGGATCTTTAAGCAAACTCCGATCCAAACAACAAATTTGATTGTTTTCATTAGGTTAACCAAATTTCTAGTTGAGCGGATGTGAATCATGAGCCACAGAAGTGTTGCATATAAGATACACTCCCAATCCCGGAAAATCCAGGACTGGAGCCAGGAGAAGCGTGCTGTGTACGCGGAGAAACGCCTCACTGAAGCTCGGTGTGGAGAAACGCCTCACTGGTGTTCGGCGTGGAGAACGGTCCGGTTTTAAATTTCGGACTGGATTCGGATTTGGGACTTCGGATTTCGGATTTTCTGCCAAGATGTAGCGGCCGTTCTTTAGCCCGACTCTCTTACACCCGCTCTACTGCATCGGCGCCATGATCCGTCCTGACTGTGTTGCATTCGTTCGGCCTCCTCAGCGTACCGTACAGTACGCTTCCGGGGGCCTCCTCTCGTGCGCCTTGTCAGGCCGGCCCTACCGCCGCTTCGTGACGACCTGGCGTGAGGAAGTCAGGCTTGAGCGGCCCTCCGGAATCGGCGCACCGAGGCGCCTCCCACATTCCGGAAACGTGGAACGCGCTGGTCGAATACTAGCGCTCTATTTTTCCGGAACCGGCTCCAGGAAGTGGGAGGGCGGGATGGCGACGTTGTAGGAAATCTCTTCCACAAAGACCTGCTGTGACTTTTCCCCATCCGTGAAGTAATCCGTCCGCAAGGGAGTATGGATTCCCTGGATGGTATGCCAGTTGTAAAACTCGGTCTCTTTCTTTTGACGAATACCGTCTTGATTGGTGACATGGGTTTCCATCTTGGTGGGCAGGTGACTTTGGAGGTCAAAGAAAATTACTACCGAACTATTGGTGGCATCCAGAAATTCAACGGCTTCGAGTTCACCGGAACCGGTGACGTCATCCGGGCCGTAGTAGAAAAGGCTCATTCCCTCCTCCTCCACCCGGCTTCTAAGGAGGACATCGATGTCACGCAGGACATCTTTTCTGAAGTTCTCAATTTCTTCTTCGGAGACCTCTTCCACCGAATTTTTACCCTCGAGCAGCCAGGCCTTGTTGATTTCCAGATTGTAAATCTGTACCTCCTGGCGCTTACCCTCACCCAGCTGGAAGCGCCATTTGATGGGCTCCATAGCGGTCCAATCAAAGAAACGACTGAATCCCTGACGGCCCCTTCGATCGAAGATAAAGTATCGTCCCTGTCGGTGATAGTTCTTGAAGCCCACATAGCTCTCTCCTCCCATGGCTTCAATCGCCGCAGTGATGACTTCCTTCGCCTTGTCGGAGGGAACCTGGGCCCGTGCCCAAGAAGGGATGAGGAAAAGCAGGGCCAGAAGAATCAGCTGACCCCTGACCCCTGACCCCTGACCAGATCGAGCATTGACCATAGTGGTCCCTAGTATATGACAAGAATTAGGCTGGCTCCAGGAAGGTTCGGAACGTGGAACGTGGAACCTGGAACGCAAAACCTAGAACGTGGAACGCACGGGGCGAAGACCCGTGATCCTAGTTCCCAATATACTTGGCGTAGACAGCCCTGGCCTCGGAGACGTCCTCGGTTCCTCGGATAATGGAACGGCCGTCGGCGAACAGAGCGATTTCGTATCCCTCAATTTGAATTCGCATCATGTGTTGATTGAAATCGACCTGCCCACTCTTGTCCAAACGCTGGGAGAGGTCGTGGAAATCCGGGTGGCATTTTTGCTGGGGAGAGACCTGTACCGCACCTCGTCCGCACAAGCGGGTCATCTGGGTGCTCTCTTCTCCCTCCAGAAAGCGAAATTCGTGCTGCTGACAGCACCGACATTGCTGATTGTGTGCCCTCTCGGCTCCCAGGGTTTGCCAGGTTCCGTTCCATACATCAACCTGCAGAATCTTTCTCGAAGGACTTTGACCGATCAGGATTTTCAGTACCTGGGTCACCTGATAGGCGGCGATGACGTGAACCACTGGTCCCAGGATTCCCACCGTGTCACAGGTTTGGGAGGTACCCACTTCCGGAGGTCGCTCGAATAGACATTGAAGACAGGCGGAAGTGCCGGGTTCAAAGGCAAAAGCGACTCCATAGCTTCCCACACAGGCTCCGTAAATCCAAGGTATGCTATGTTTTACAGTCATGTCATTGATAAGAAAGCGAGTCTCGAAGTTGTCAGTCCCATCCACGATGATTTCATGGTCCCGACACAACCCCTCGATGTTGTCCCACCTGACATCAGTGATGACTCCCTCAATTTCGACCTCAGAGTTAATGGCGCGCAGTGCACTTTCAGCCGCCGCAGCCTTGGGAACTCCTTTTGAAATGTGTTCTTCCGTGAAGAGACTCTGACGCTGCAGATTGCTTTCCTCAACGAAATCCCGGTCCATCAACCTCAGCTTCCCCACACCAGCCCGGGTTAACATCTCGGCGCTGACGCTCCCCAGCGCTCCGCAGCCGACTAAAGCGACTCGAGAGGATCGGATTTGTTCTTGTCCCGCCTCTCCAATATCGGAAAAAAGAACCTGGCGGGAATAGCGGTCAGCCATGGCCTCATTGTA
The DNA here is from genome assembly GCA_036338555.1 of Acidobacteriota bacterium. Lineage (GTDB taxonomy): Bacteria > Acidobacteriota > UBA6911 > RPQK01 > JADFOI01 > JAPYTY01. The sequence goes on from JAYZBY010000075.1 coordinate 9,688, forward strand.
TCACTGGAAGAATGCTGACCGGCTGACCCCTGGTGGCAAATCCGAAATCCGAAATCCCGAATCCGAAAACCAGTCCGGATTTCAATTTCGGACCGTTCTCCACGCGGAGCGTGAGCGAGGAGTTTCTCTGCGTGTAAAGCACGCTTCTCCTGTCTTCTGGATTCCTTACGGAAGTACCTGGGCTCCGGCTGTATCGAGGTCCACGAGGTGCCAGTCAGCCTGGGTGGCTTGGACGGAGAGTGTCCCGAGCATCCAATTCCCGATTTTTTCGTAATGGTCGTCAGCCAGGGCAATGGCCGTTGAGCCGGAGCCGCTGATGGAAACACCTAGAAGGGAATCGGACCATTCATGGTTCAGGTTCTCGAGTCTCAACAACTGATCCATCCCTGGAACCAGTCGCGATCGAAAGGGTTGATGCAGCCGATCCGACATGGCTTCCCGGAGAAACTGTTTTTGTCCGCTGTTCAACGCATGAATCAGGAGGCCGCATCGCTGCAGATTGAAGGTTGTGTCTTCAAGAGAGTATTGCTCGGGCAGGATGGTCCGGGCTTCGCGGGTGGAAATGGTGATCTCCGGTACCGCAACGACGAAGCGGCAGGCCAGGGCGGAGAGAAGTCTTTCAGACTGCATCCGGTCATCAACGATCCAGGAAAGCACCCACCCTCCCAGGAGGCTGGCAGCCAGGTTGTCCGGGTGGCCTTCGAGCGGATAGGCAATTTGGAAGATCTGGTGGGTATCCAGATTCTTACCCGATAGGTGTTCCGCGATCTTGATTCCGGCAATAATAGCTGCTGCGCTGCTTCCCAGTCCGCGTTGAAGGGGAATCTGATTATCCATGCTGATCCGGCATCCGGGAGCCTCGGTTTGCAGAACCCCGAGAGCACGGTGCAGGGAACGCAGAATTAAGTTGTCTTCCTGTTTGAAGGGGAGGGGAGACTCCGGGTTCTCAAGCCATTCAATCTGCTTCTCACTCGTGGGTTCCACCTGGACGGTCAAATATAGGCTCAGCGCTGCTGATACCGTGTCGAAACCAGAGCCCAGATTACTGGTGCTGGCCGGAACACGAACCGTGAAGGGATCGCTTCTCATGGCGGTTAGTCTACGATTTTTTACCTGCTCGGGTCTATCCTAGGAGTCGGGAGAAGCGCGCTTCGCGCGCAGAGAAACGCCTCACTGAAGCTCGGCGTGGAGAAACGAGTCGCTCACGCTCCTCGTGGAGAAACACCTCGCTGGAGCTCGGCGTAGAGAAGGATCGGTTTCGGATCTAGGACTTCGGATTTCGGAATTCCTGCCAAGTTGTAGCGGCCGCTCTTTCCGGAATCGGCGCGCTGAGGCGCCTCCCACACTCCGGAGACTACGTCAGAGGAATTGGATCACAATCTTTTGTCAGGGGTCAGGGGTCAGGGGTCAGGGGTCAGCCGGTCAGCTAATCCCCCGAATCATCTCCTTTACCATCTCCCGATCAGCAGAGAGCTCCGTCCATGCCTCGAACTGAAGCGTTGCTTGCTCGACGAACATTTCCATTCCTGAGATGATCTCCGCTCCCTGGCTTCGGGCCAGATCTAAAAGCCGGGTGTTCTCGGGGCTGTAAACCAGGTCATAGACCACCTCAAAACCCATCTGATCTGGTTTGAGTGGGGAGGCCTGGATGTCAGGGTATTGGCCTATCGGTGTGGTATTAACACAGATTTGAGCCGGCACGGGAAGGTCGGAGAACAGGATATTCCGGCAGCCGTACAATTGGGAGAAATGAGCTACCTTGTCGGGATCTCGACCGACCACCGTTACCTCCACGCCCTGGTCCATCAAAGCCTTCACCACCGTGTGGGCGACACCCCCGTTGCCCAGGACAAGGGCCGTCTTGCCCTTCAAGGTGAGACGAGATTGGAGTGCCTTCAGAAAGCCGTGGTAGTCGGTATTCCTTCCTTCCCAGACCGCATCCTTCTTGACCAGAGTGTTGACCGAATCAACGGGAGATTCCTTGAGATCAACGAACTTCACGACATCGGTTTTAAAGGGCAAGGTTACACTAAATCCGGAGAAGGGAAGAGGGCTCTGTTTAACATGATCAAGCCAGATCTCGGCATCGTCCAGGAGAAAAGGAAGATAGATTTTTTCGAGTTGATGGTGTTGGAACAGCTGGTTGTGGATCAGAGGAGACAGCGAGTGTGCCACCGGATTACCCAGCACGCCATAGATAGCGGGTCGGCTCTTCCAACGGGGCAGCTGGTAGCGTTGGACCGCCTGTTCCAGCGTGAGTTGTCCGGGCGCCACCTTGCTGTTTTCGTCCTCAGCGACGTAGGTCCAGAAGTTCCCCAGGAAGGCTCCCAGTAGGCGAGATGGTTGGCCCAGATCCTCCATGCCCAGAACCACAAAAGGTGTCTTGGAGTCCAGGGATTCCATCCATTTCAGCAGTGATGTCAGTTCCCGTGTAGTGCTGATGGAGAGTGCCATCTTGAACATGTCGCCGCCTGCTTCCTTGAGACTGTCAAAGAGAGCAGCCAGATCCTCGGGAAAGGATTCGAAGCAATGTTGGGATCGGAGGATCCGTGCCTGAGCCGGGAGAGAAAGAGCTTCCTCGACATCATGTTCCAGATCCACCCATGTAAATCCTGAGCGGGAGGCCCTCTCCAGTAGCTGGAGTCTTGCGCTTTCTTCGCCCTGGTAGTTCCCTCCTTCCCGTACCGGACGACAGGTGGCGATAAAGTCAGTTCCCAGGCCGTCGGGAACAGCTGGGACTTCCGGCTCACTGAGATAATCCAGGCGGGCCTCTATGTAGGGAACTTGACCGGCATAGCGGGCAATTTTTTCTTCCAGGACAGCGACAGAGGAATCTGCCAGGGAAAGGCAAAGTTTTATCATTGAGCCGAGTAGCGAGAAGTCAGTCTAAGACGCTTTTCCCGTGTTGATCAGTTCATCGAGGTCCTTGCGATTCTTTCTTAGAATCCGGACGGGTCGCCGATGGGCGAGCTTCTCGCGAGATTTGATGGTTTCGTCGATCTGGCTCCAGAATCTTCTGAAATACTGAATCATCGACACGATGGCCAGGACTACAACCACACTCAGGAGGGCGTTCCCCACCCATACGAAGATTGTCTCGGGATAAAGCTTGCCGAAAATAAGGCAGCCGACACAAAACACCTGACTGACCATCTTCGATTTCCCCAGTCTAGAGGCATCAATGGTGAAGCCCTCCGCCGCCGCGATGCTGCGGAGTCCTGTAACCGCAAATTCTCTGCCGATAACGATCACCACCATCCAGGCGGGAGCGACCCCCAGAGCGACCAGAGAAACTAGGGCGGAGGAGATCAGTAGCTTGTCGGCGATGGGATCCAGCAACTTGCCGAGGGTGGTGACCTGGTGACGTTTGCGGGCCAGGTATCCATCGAAATAGTCAGTCAGGGCGGCCGCCACGAAAACCATCAAACCCCACCCCTCTTGCTCCGCCATACGTCCGGTCAGAAGGAAAACCACCAGTAGTGGAACCAGGAAGATTCGTAATAGGGTTAAAGCATTCGGAAGGTTCATGCCCAAGAGCACTCTAACACAATGTGGGGAGGAGAAGATAGAAGAGGGAAGACAGGAGCGGTCCCTTCGGTACCGAAAATCCGAAATCCGAAGTCCCAAATTCGAAACAAACTCCGATTAGGATTTCGGATTTGGGATTTTCCACCAGGGGGCAGCCGGTCCTCGCTACAGCCCCACAGCACTACAGCACCACCACCAGCACGATATAATCACCCTGTGCTGGAAGAAAAACTGGAAGCTCTACCCAACAAGCCGGGCGTTTACCTGTTCAAGGATGCAAAGCAGCGGGTCGTCTATATCGGCAAGGCCAAAAGCTTGAAGCATCGAGTGCGTTCCTACTTTCAATTTTCCCGCAAACTGGATCAGAAAACTCAGGTTCTGAAGCAACACATTCAGGACCTGGACTACATTGTGACTGACAATGAACTGGAGGCGCTCTTTCTGGAGAGCAATCTGGTCAAACAGCAAAAACCCAGATTTAACGTCAACTTAAAGGACGACAAGGCTTTTTTGCACGTCAAGTTGACGGTCAATGAAACTTATCCGAGGGTGGTTTTGACCCGACGGGTACTGGACGACGGGGCCATGTACTTCGGCCCTTTTTTGCCGGCTTCCCTGGCACGCAACACGATCAAGATCATCAACCGCCATTTTCTCCTGAGGACCTGCACCATCGAAATTGACGGAAAACTGGATCGGCCTTGTCTGGAATATTATATCCAACGATGCCTGGGCCCTTGTGTTCAAGGGCTCTGTACCCACCGGGGCTACTCACAATCGGTCAAGGATGTGATTTTGTTCCTGGAAGGCAAGAACGAAGAGCTGCTGGGTAATTTGAAGAAAAAAATGATGGAAGCGTCAGCGAAACAGCACTATGAAGCCGCCTCCTTCTATCGAGACCGAATTGGGATGCTGCGGGATCTTACCGAGAAGCAAAAGGCCATCCAGGGAGGAGAGCAGGACGTCGATATTTTTGCTTATTTCCGAGAGGGAAACTGCTTGGCGTTGCAATTATTCATGCTAAGAGGTGGGAGAATCGTGGGAAAACGGGAGTTCTACTGGGAGAAGTTGGACTTCTTCCTCCCCTCCCAGTTTCTCCGGGATGCTCTCCAGCAGTACTACCTGACGGCCGGATTTATTCCCCATCAAGTCCATCTTCCCATCGAGATTGAAGATCAGGCCTTGATGGGCCAGTGGCTCAGCCGAAAGCTTCAAGAGAAAGCCCCGAGGCGCAGGGTGCGCATGGTGGTGCCCAAGCGGGGAGCCAAGCACGATCTGCTGCTTTTGGTTGAAAGGAATGCCAAGATTGCTTTTGAGAGCCGCTTCAAGCTCCTCAAAACAGTCAAGCAAAACCTTCTGGAGGATCTTCAAAGAAACCTGGATCTCCCTGAGTTGCCCGAGTGGATTGAAGCCTTTGACGTCTCCAATATCCAGGGAGCCGAAAACGTTGCCTCGGTGGTGGTGTGTGAGGGAGGTATCCTTCAAAAGCGCCGTTTTAGAAAGTACAAGATTAAGAGTGTCGAAGGACCGGATGATGTTCATTCCATCTATGAGGTGGTGTTCCGGCGGTATCAGCGCCTTCAGGCTGAAGAAGCTTCGTTGCCCGATCTCATTTTAATTGATGGGGGCAAGGGGCAACTCCATTCCGCCTATCAGGCCCTGTCCAGTTTGGGTATCGAAGACATTCCCTTGGCCAGCATCGCAAAACGAGAGGAGATCATTTTTCTGCAGGGCCGGGAAGACCCGGTTCGATTACCCAGGAACTCGCCCGTTCTACATCTGGTCCAGAGCATCCGTGATGAGGCTCACCGCTTTGCCCTTGCCTATCACCGTAAACGTCGCTCCATGCGTGATTTCCAGTCCGAATTGGACGATATTTCGGGAATCGGTGAAAATCGTAAAAAGCGGCTGCTGCGAAACTTCGGCAGTGTCGCCAAAATCCGGAGAGCCACGGTCGAGGAACTGGCACCTTTTCTAGGGAGCAAGCTGGCCCGTCGAGTCAAGGAAGCGTTGAATCCCTGACCGCTAACCGCTAACCCCTGACCGTCGATCGATGGACGAACGGTTGTGCGACCGTACTTGGGTCTTGATTGCGGATTGATTTCGGTTTTGGGAATTCGATTTCGGATTTTCTTCCAAGTTGTAGCGGCCGCTCTTTGAGCGGCTCTCCGGCATCGGCGCACCGAGGCGCCTCCCACACTCCCGGAGTTGTCTCCTGAACTGAGATGAATTTGTAGGGGCGCACGACCGTGCGCCCTTTCTGTCAGTCGGCAGGCAACACAATCTCTTGTCAGGGGTCAGCTTCCTATCGGTAGGCTTCCGGGTGGTAAAACGGGGCGAAGGCCGCGATCAGGGCCATCACAAAGGCACTTTTGCGGGTAATCATGTCCATGGTGAGGACTCCCCAACTGCCCTTTCCGTTGCCCACCTCCGACTGCTTGGTGATACGATCCATCACAATACCCAGTTCGATACCTCGATCAATGACGGGGTCTGCAACGAGGGAGGGGATGTAGAGCCCCCCACCGTGCCCGAAATAACCCTTGTAGCCGTCCGACACATAGGCCCAACTCTCCAGAAATGCCCGCCGATGAGGGCCTTCCTGATCGATCACATTGAAGCCCGCCTCAAGTCCGACATAAAAATCGGCCTCGGACTTTTCCTGTTTCAGCTGGAGCATGAGACGTTCGGAACGGTTGCGAGCACCATCCATCAATTCAGCTACCTTCAACGGCATTTTGGAAACACCGTTGGAGACGTCGTAACTGGCGAAGGTGGTCTTTTCATCGAGGTCTTCCAGCATTTTGGGACCAAGGATCTCCCATGCTTCCTTGACCGCCTCCACCTTGGGATTACGCGTGCTACCGATGGCGATTTTCATACAACATAATCTTAACCCCGACCCTCTGACGATAAATCCGAAATCCAAAATCCCAACTCCCAACTCCGAAACTCCCATTCTCCACGCGGAGCGTGAGCGACGCGTTTCTCCACCACGAGCGTTAGCGAGGGGTTTCTCCGCGTGCGAAGCACGTTTCTCCGAATGCCAGCTTCTGGGTGTCAGTTGTCAGCTGTCAGTTTTTAACAATTTCATCATAGCCGGGTGAATCTTTCCGTTAGTGGCCAGGAGTTCCCGATCGTAAATCGTCGAGGGTGATCCGCTGAAGGCAGTCACCGATCCACCTGCCTCTTCCACCAATAGGCGGCCGGCAGCCACATCCCAGGGATTCAGACTCAGCTCCCAAAACCCATCGAAACGGCCACAAGCGACATAACACAGGTCGAGTGCGGCGGAGCCGTCCCGGCGAATGGCTTGGGATTGCAGGATGATACGGTTGAAGAGTCCCAGATTGCTTTTGATCTCCTCTTGGTCATAGGAGAATCCGGTGGCCAGAAGGCTGTTGATTAGTTGATCTTCGTCGGATACACGGATGGGCTGGTTGTTCAAGTTGGCGCCTTGATTTTTGACGGCTGAGAATAATTCCTCCGTGACGGCATCGTAGACCACCCCTAGAATCAACTCTCCTTCCCTTTCCACGGCGATGGAAACACTGAAGAAGCGATAGCCATGAGCATAGTTGGTGGTACCATCCAAAGGATCAATGATCCACTTGTAAGGGCCGTCTCCACCTTGAGAACCCTTTTCTTCGGCCAGAATCTCGTGGTCGGGAAACCTAAGCAGGATCTGGTCCACAATCGCTTTTTCAACCTTGAGGTCCATCTCCGTGACCAGATCGATTCGTCCCTTTTTGGAGATCTGAATATTTTTCCGGAAGTGGGTCAGCAAGGTTTGTCCTGCGCCCCGGGCGATGACGGTGGCCGCGGCAAGGAGGTCGCTAACAGATTCCATCAATCTGCCTGGGTCAACAGCACAACCGCCTGGACGGCCAAACCTTCGCCTCGACCGATCGGTCCCTTGCCCTCCATGGTGGTGGCCTTGATGCCGATCATACTGGGCTGGAGATGCAGGGTGCGGCCCAGGTTGGCCTTGATGGCTTCGATGTGAGGCTGGATCTTGGGTTCTTCGGTGATCACCGTGAGGTCGATGTTTCCCACCGAAAATCCCTTGCCTCGCACCAGCCGGTAAACCTTCTCCAGAAGCAGAAGGCTGGAGATGTTTTCGTAGCGGGCATCGGAATCGGGAAAGTACCCTCCAAGGTCGCTCAAGCCCGCTGCCCCCAGAAGGGCATCCATGAGGGCATGTAAAAGGGCGTCGGCATCGGAGTGACCCTTGAGACCTTGAGGGTATGGAATTTGTACCCCTCCCAGCACCAGTGTTCCGCCCTCCTCAAACGGGTGAAAATCGTAGCCGGTACCCACACGAAACGTCGTCTTTACCGTGGGACTCACCAATCCTCCTTCCAGGTTACCTTGAGGTTGCTCCCCTCACCGTGAACCACGTGCACGGGAGCCCCTAATCTTTCCACCAGAGTGGACTCGTCGGTTCCATAAAAGCCGTCCTTCAGGGCCGATTCAAAGGCGGATTGCAATAGAGCCATCTTGAAACCCTGCGGAGTCTGAGCCAGAACCAGGTGTTCCCGGTCAAGTGTTCCAGTAATTTGTTTGTCGTGCACCTCCTTCACGGTGTCGCCCACAGGAAGGACCGGTACGCACGCCTCATGTAGCCGGGTTCCGTCGATCACCCGGGAGATCAACTCAGCTGAAGGGGACGGTCGAGCGGCGTCGTGAACCAGGACCATCTCGTTGCGATCGGAGAGTCGACGAAGGCCTCGATAGACCGAGTCCTGACGCTCGGGTCCGCCCACTTCCAGAAGCAGTTTCTCGCAGTAAGGTAACCCTTGAACCTGCTGGCTCACTTCCTCGATCCGATCATCTGGAACCACGATGGCGGCCTCATCAAAAACCTTCAGGAAACACTCCAGAGCATGAAGGTACAAGGGCTTTCCTTCAAGCTTCGTAAACTGTTTGGGAGTGTTGGATCCGAATCGAGATCCAGTGCCGGCTGCGGCGAGAACCAGACCAATCAATGGCGCGTCACCTGCTCCCGCTCATATTCCGCTCTCTGCTGAACGCCTCCGGAGGCTTGATACTTGCTGAAAATCATTTTTCCCGCTGTTGTCTGTAACACGCTGGTCACAGTGATATCCACTGTTTTTCCAATGACTCCTCTCGCATTATCTACCACCACCATCGTCCCGTCGTCCAGGTAGGCAATGCCTTGATTGTATTCTTTGCCTTCTTTAAGAATGAAGACCGACATGCTCTCATCCGGAAGAACCACCGGCTTCAGAACAAGGGCCAGTTCATTGATGTTGAGGACATCCACGCTGTGAAGCCGGGCAACCTTGTTCAAATTGAAGTCGTTGGTAATGATCTTTGCCCCGGTCTCTTTTGCCAGTTCAATCAGCTTCATATCCACCTCCGCAATCTCGGGGTAATCCTGATCGACAATCTTTACCGTGACGTTCGAAAGTTTTTGGATGTTGTCCAGAATGTCCAGGCCTCGCCGACCCCGATTCCTCTTTATGGAATCGGATGAATCCGCAACCATCTGCAGTTCATGAATGACAAACTGGGGGAGCAATAACTGACCCTCCAGAAAACCGGTATCCAGAATATCGGCAACGCGGCCGTCGATAATGACACTGGTGTCGAGGATCTTGACCAGCTTGGAGTTTTGCTTTCTCTTGAGCCTACCCAAACTCAGGTTGAGCAGGTCACCTTTGGTGGCTCCGACAGACATGCCGATAAATACCAGGGCAATCAGAGCCAGGAGTTGAAGAAAGCTTTCCGTCCTGGAGGAAAAGACCGTTATATTGCCAATCACGATGCTCACAAGGGAGGCGGCCAAAATACCCGCTAGAGATCCCAGTGTCGCTCCAATCAGAACTCTTGATGAGTGATGTCGAGCCCTGACTTCAAAGAGAATGATGGCGATTGCCAGAAATATGCCGACGATCAGGGCAAGTTCTGAAGAAAGGTCAAAGGGTTTTAGAGAGAAGGTGGCCCCGATGAGCAGGATGGCAAAAATCGTGCGGTACAGCCACAGCCCCATAGTGGACCCCCCGTGTAAGTTATTGACAAACCAATTGTATCGTGTTCTTTTAAAAAAGTGTAGTGGCGCACGGTCGTGCGCCCTTTCTGTCAAACGGCAGGGATCACAATTTTGCGGTCAGGGGTCAGCTGTCAGCCCCCCACATAAACCCTCTCCACTCGATCGCTGATCGAGGTGAGAACCTCATAGGGGATAGTTCCCAGTGCCTTGGCCCAGGCAGTGACCGATAACGGGGAATTCTGGATGTTCTCCAGGAGAACCACTTCTTCACCCACTGCGGCGTCGGGAATGCCGGTCAGGTCGACGCTGATCATATCCATATTCACCAGGCCTACCACCGGGACCAGCTGATCTCGAAAACGGACCTGTCCTCGATTGGAGAGTAGGCGGTTGTACCCATCGGCGTATCCCACCGGTAGGACTGCGATCACACTGTCTCGGGGGGTCACGAAGGTGCGGCCGTAGCCGATGGAGTGTCCCTTGGCGACCTTCTGTAGCGCCAGTATCCGAGTCTTCCAACAAAGGATCGGTTGGACCCAATCCAGGGAGGGGATGGGTGAAACACCGTACAACAGGAGACCCAGGCGGACGGCATCCAGATGAGCTTCCGGGAACTGCAGGCCCGCGCTATTGCTGATGTGCCTGGGATAGGGGAGGTCCGCTGTTGCTTCCTCAAAGCGCTCCAATTGCAATCGTGTGAAATCGGGATCGTCATCCGAACTGGCGAAATGGGAGTACAGACCAGTGATCTCGGCCTGAAGTTCCCTTATCTGACTGTGGGCCTCTTTCCAGGAAATGCCCAGGCGGGTCATCCCGGTATTGATTTTGACCTCGATCTTGATATTTCCCGGCAGGCGTTGAAGATCGTGCAGAGCAGCGGTCAGATTGTGCTCGCGAAAGGCCTCTTCTTCTCCTTCGAGACAACCCTGCAAGACCAGAAGTTTCCCTTCGGGAACGGATCGCCTGAGATCAACTGCTTCGTCCAGCGTGGCCACGGCGAAGTCGATGATTCCGCAATCGAGCAGACTTCTGGATACGGGTTCAACGCCATGCCCATAAGCATTCGCTTTGACCACGGCAATGATGCGTGTTGAGGAGGAAACGAATTTTTGAATGGCTGCAACATTTTTCTGGAGTCGGGATAGCGATACCTCAACCCAAGAATGTTTCATTCCAGTTCACGAGCTAGATTCTCGAATTTGGTCCACTGCTCAATGAAGGCCAGTTTGACCACTCCAGTGGGTCCGTTGCGCTGCTTTCCGATAATGAGCTGGACAACTCCCTGCTCCTCGAGATCCTCTTCTTTCTTGTACAAGTCTTCACGATAGATGAAGAGGACCAGATCTGCGTCCTGCTCGATCGACCCCGACTCGCGCAAATCCGAAAGTTGAGGACGATGGTCGCCGCGTCTCTGCTCAGGAGCCCGGCTGAGCTGGGATACAGCAATAAGTGGAACCTGGAGTTCCTTGGCCATAGCCTTGAGAGAGCGGCTGATGGCGGAAATCTCCTGCTGGCGGTTTTCGTAGCGGACCCGAGTTCCCGTCGATGTGCCGGACATCAGCTGGAGGTAATCGACGATGAGCAGGTCCAACCCATGCTCCGCCTTGAGACGGCGAGCCTTGGACCGCATCTCCACAATGGATATACCTGGTGTATCATCGACAAAGACTTGAGCTCTTGCGAGTTTGCTCATGGTCTTGGCTAGCCGGTTCCAGTCTTCCTTAGACAGATAGCCGCTCCGAACCTTATGGCTATCCACTCGCGCTTCGGCACACAACATGCGGGTCACCAGTTGTTGTGCCGCCATTTCCAAACTGAATATGCCGACCGCCTTCGCATCTTGAAGCGCAGCGTACTGGGCGATGTTCACCACCAGACTTGTCTTTCCCAAACCCGGACGCGCAGCCACAATGATTAGGTCGGCAGGCTGAAATCCTGAGGTGAGACGGTCCAGGTCCACGAAGCCGGTGGAGACACCTGTGATCAACTCCTTTCGTTGATAAAGGGCCTCGATGTTTTCATAGCTTTCGGTGAGGAGATCCTGAAGCTGCACGAACCCACTTTTTATCTTTTCCTGACCGATTTCGAAAATGGACTTTTCTGCCCGTTCCAGCAATTCGAGTGGGTCCTCTTCGTTGGAAATGCCTCGTAACAGGATTTCATTGGCTGAATGGATGAGTTTTCTCAACAGGGACTTCTCTTTAACGATGCGGGCGTAGTGATCGACACTGGAGACCCGGGGGACCCCGTCCAACAGTGAGGCGATATAAGTTACTCCTCCCACAGCTTCCAGTGTATTGTCCTTCTTGAGTTCCTCCCTGAGGGTCAACGAGTCGATGACGCGGGAATCAGAAGAAAGACGCTCCATGGTGGAAAATATGCAGCGGTGGCTCTCCAGGTAGAAGTCGCCCGGTATCAGGATCTCTGAGGTCTGGTCAAAGAGTGCGTTGTCCAGCAGAACTGCACCCAAAACGGCCCGTTCTGCTTCGGCACTGTGGGGCAGGCTCTTTTCAAGTGCGACGTCAGTTTTCATGGAGTTTTTGCTTAATCCTGGGTAAGGATATCAGTAATGCAATGAAAATGGGAAAGCGAAACCGGGGGGTGGGGAGTACTTCGGTTTAAACGGATCGCAGCTTGAGTTTTTGTCGATTTGAGCAGTCTCAGGCTATTATTATTCTTCTTCTTTTTCTTCGTCGGTCTCCTGTTCTTCAGGGACCGCCGCTTGCTCTTGGGAAGCGGCTTCTAGGGGAGCTTCCTTCTGGGCAGTCTCTTCGGACTTCATGCCCGCGTCGTCGTGCTCCTCCTGGGCGGTCTCTTCTGGTTGAGCCGGCTCCTGGGACTCGAGGTCCGCTACCTTTTCCAATTCCTGAAGTTTGGCCTCCAGGTCGGCAATGATGGCCTCACTCTCTTCGTCCTTGGGCTTGACTCGTGCCACGGACTCATCACCTTCGCTCACAACGGAGAGGAGCAGTTCAGCTGAAACAGCACTATGAGGGCGTGTCTGGATCTTGTAGTTGCCAATAGTTTTGATTGGCTGATCCAGAATAATTTTTCTCCGGTCCATCTGTATGCCCGTTCCTGCCAGAAGATGGGCGATATCCTTGGTAGTGACGGAACCAAAGAGGGCCCCCGCATTTCCAGACTTGCGACTGACAATCAGATGCAGTTTATTGAGTTCTTGTGCCAGCAACTCAGCTTCTTCCTGGTACTTGGTTTCCTTTTTTGCCATTGCCAGTCGTTGCTGCTCAATCATTTTTAGGTTTCCAGGCGTGGACGGGATGGCTAGTTTTTTGGGAATCAAGTAGTTTCGTCCATAGCCGTCGGCTACTTTCACTACTTCACCGCGTTTGCCAAGTTCAAAGATGTCATCAATCAAAATGACTTCCATCGCACTTACCTTTCAAATCATTTGCGGGCATTCAGAAAGGTCAAGATAGAGGCCGTACCGGCCGCGCTAGTCCGCCGTGTAGGAGAGTAAAGCCAAATGCCGAGCGCGTTTGATGGCCCGAGAAAGCCTTCTCTGATGGGAACTGCACACCCCGGAGATGCGACGAGGAGTCATCTTGGAACCTTCGGGAACATAGGGACTCAAGGTCTTGACGTCTTTGTAGTCGATGTAATCGACCTTGTCTGAACAGAACTTGCAGTATCTCCTTCTTCTCACAATCCTTTAGTCCTCTGTGGCCACTGACACGGGTTGGGTGCTCTCTCCCTCTCCAGCAGAAGTGGTTAGCCTTTTTTTACTCTTGCGCCTGGATTTCAGTTTTTCGGCTCGCTTGAGATCTAAGTCCACACGGATGGTCAGGAAGCGGATCACCGATTCCATTACCTTGAATCTTCTCTCCAATTCAACTACCGAATCGGCGGCGGGCTCCTCCAGTGTCAAAAATACGTAGACTCCCTCTTTGTGTTTGTTGATTGGATAGGCGAGCTTCCGTTTTCCCCAATTATCCACGCTGGCGATTTGAGCTTGCTTTTCTTCAGCAATCTTCTGAAAAGTTTCGATAGACTGATCCACTTCCTCCTCGGTCAGGGTTGGAGCCAGTACTATCGCAACCTCATATCTTCTCATGCCACTACTTTCCCTTTCTTACCAGAATAACTTCAGCAGATTGTCGGCCAATACGCCGTCTTGCCACCTTTTAAGAAAGTGCATTCTAGCACACTCTTTCTGATTGGAACGAGTCCTTTGGTCAGCTACTTGAGTAGGGGGGCAATGACCAGAGAAACAATCGACATCAATTTGATCAGAATGTTCATGGCTGGACCACTGGTGTCCTTGAAAGGGTCGCCGACGGTGTCACCTACGACTGAGGCCTTGTGTGGTTCTGATCCTTTGCCGCCCAGAAAGCCCGATTCGATGTATTTCTTGGCGTTATCCCAGGCGCCGCCTGCATTGGACATGAACAGAGCCAGCAGGACCCCCGATAGAGTCGCACCGGCCAGCATCCCACCCAGGGCCGAAGCTCCCAGCAGCATTCCCATGATGGGAGGTGACGCCACCGCCACCAGTCCCGGTAGGACCATTTCCCTGAGAGCGGCTCGGGTGGAGATGTCAACACAGCGGGCGCTGTCAGGTTTGGCCGTGCCCTCCATTAAACCCGGGATCTCCCGGAACTGTCGACGTACTTCCTCGACCATTTGAAAGGCCGCTCTTCCCACCGACGACATGGTCAGGTCGGCGATAAAGAAGGGCAGAGCGCCACCCACAAAGAATCCAACCACCACGGTTGGATCGAGAAGATCCAGCGATGAGAGACCCACCGTTTGGGTGTAGGCGGAGAAAAGTGCCAGGGCGGTCAGGGCGGCTGAGCCGATCGCAAAGCCCTTTCCCATGGCCGCGGTGGTGTTTCCCAGGGAATCCAGGGTGTCCGTGATCTTGCGGACCTCGGGACCCAGGCCGCTCATCTCTGAGATTCCACCTGCATTGTCGGCAATGGGGCCATAGGCGTCTACTGACATGGTGATTCCCACGGTCGCCAGCATGCCAACAGCCGCAATCCCGATACCATACAGGCCGGCGTAGTTATAAGAGATGAGGATGGCACCACAAAGGGTGAGGATGGGTAAGACCGTTGATTGCATTCCCACCGCCAGTCCGGCAATGATGTTGGTCGCCACTCCTGTCTTGGAAGCCTCGGCAATATGCTTGATGGGGTTCCCTGAGGTGTACCATTCCGTCAGAAGTCCGATGATAACACCGGCAAGCGTGCCCAGGAGAATGGCATAAAAGATGCCCACCTCAAGGTTCATGGCATTGATGATCAGAAAGCTGCCGATCAGCAGCAGAACGGCACTCACGTAGGTGGAGTAACGTAGTGCTGATACCGGTCCCAGGTTTCTCAGCAGTCTGATCGAGGCGACACCGATCAAAGAGGCGAGAAGGCCGATCATGATCACGCCTAAAGGGAGTGCCATATACAGATGCCGATTCTCCGCGGTGATATCCAGAACTTTGGAGGTCCCCGTGGCTCCGATGGCAATGGTGGCAATGACGGAACCCACGTAACTTTCAAAGATATCGGCTCCCATGCCGGCGGTATCTCCGACGCAATCTCCGACGTTATCGGCGATGACGGCTGGATTTCTGGGATCATCCTCGGGAATTCCCGCTTCCACCTTT
>JAYZBY010000076.1:0-15495 GCA_036338555.1 Acidobacteriota bacterium
ATTACCTTCAACGAGGAGGAGAAGATTCAACGTGCCTTGAGGAGCCTTAAGCCTGTCTGTGACGAAATTGTTGTGGTGGATTCCTACAGCTCGGATGGGACGGTTGAAACCTGTCGCCAATACACGGATCGGGTTTTGTTGAAAACCTGGGAGGGATATTGCGGCCAGAAGCAATTCGCCACTGATCAAGCCAGTCATGATTGGATCCTTAGCCTGGATGGCGACGAAATGCTCAGTCCGCAACTCGCCCAGGAAATTCTTGAGTGGAAGGCGAAAGAAAGTAGCCGTAAAGGCTATTATCTTCCCCGTAAGACCTTTTTCATGGGGCGCTGGATCGAACACACTACCTGGTATCCGGACTGGCAGTTGCGTCTTTTCCAGAAGGACTCCGGGCGTTGGGAGGGAAGACGAGTCCATGAATCGGTTAAAGTGACCGGACCCACAGGTAGGTTCAAGGGCCAGATCTACCACCATACCTACGCATCATTTTCCGAGTACCTGGAACAGCTGGAGCGTTTTTCTTCTCTGGCGGCCCAGGATCACTTCGATGTTGGAGGACGTGCCGGCTGGACCCACTTTCTGATCCATCCTCCCGCGATATTTGTGAAGAACTACCTGCTTCGTCGGGGATTCCTGGATGGAATGCCCGGCTTGGCGGTTTCCATTCTGGCAGCCGCCTCTACCCTGTTCAAGTATCTGAAATTGTGGGAAATTCAGTCGGGAATGGCCGGGAAAATTCCCGGCGATTTTGATTTGACGGATGGCTAAAAAGCTCAAGATTCTCTATGTCGACACCGAGGAGGTGTGGCGAGGAGGGCAGGAGCAGGTCTTCACCTTGATGCTGGGCATCAAAGAGCGCCATCACCAGGTTTGCCTGGCCTCCCCGGGAGATTCCCCCTTGAGTGTCCGAGCCCGGGAGAGGGGTATCGAGACCGTTCCCTTTCGCCAAAGAAATGAGCTCAGCCTGTCAGCTGTTCTCAAATTATGGGTGTTTCTGCGAAATCGGGAGTTCGATATTGTTTACGTGAACACACCCCGGGCCATCTTTTCCGGAGGGTTGGCATCCAGGCTGGCTGGGGTTCCCCTTCGAATCTGCTCCCGGCGGGTCAACTTCCCCCTTAAATCGCCCCTGAGCCGCCTGAAGTACAACTGGTTCCAGGAACGGGTGGTCACGGTGTCCCTGAGCATCCAGGAGACCTTGATCGAGGGAGGCGTCCGGCCTGACCTGATTCAGGTTATCTACGAGGGAGTGGATCTGGATTGGATCGATGCCCACCAATCGAACTCTACTTTGGCGGTTGGAGAGAGACTGAAGGTGGGAACGGTGGCCTACCTGAGTCCGGAGAAGGGCCATCATGTTCTCCTGGAGGCAGCCGCACGGATTGTTTCCAGGTTTCCGGAGGTGGTTTTTGTGTTGGTTGGAAAGGGCGAGTCGATGTCTAAGTTGCGGGATAAAATTCGCGAGTTGGACCTTGAGAACCATGTTCTTTTCACTGGATTTCGGAACGATAGTGAGACGCTGATGAAGGAATTCGACATCTTTTGTCTTCCTTCCTTGTCCGAGGGCCTCAGCTCGGCGATTTTGGTCGCTATGGCCAGTTCTTTGCCGGTGGTCGCCACTCAGGTGGGAGGGATCCCGGAGTTGGTGGTGGATGGGGAGACCGGCCTTCTGGTGCCGGCCAATGACGCTCGTCAGCTTGCGGCTGCCCTGGGCCAGGTTTTGGAATCCCAAAGCCTTCGCCGTCGGCTGGGCCAGGCGGGCCGGCGACGGGTGGAGCAAAAATTCATGCTGCAAAGAAAGCTGGACGAAACGGAGCAGCTGTACCTGTCTTTGCTCGCATCCGATGGCATCCGATAGAATGGTAGTCCGTATCATGCATAATGCGGGCTAGAGTTCAGGTGAGGCTATGAAAGGGATCATACTTGCTGGAGGTTTGGGATCACGCCTTCAGCCTCTGACTAAAGTGACCAACAAGCACCTGCTGCCCGTTTATCACAAGCCGATGATCTACTATCCCCTGGAAACCCTGGTGGATGCTGGTATTACCGAAATCATGGTGGTCACCGGAGGCAGTAGTGCAGGTGATTTCCTGCGGCTTTTGGGCAACGGCAAGGAATTCGGGCTTCGTCATCTCCACTATGCCTACCAGGAAGGAGAAGGAGGGATCGCGGAAGCCTTGTCGCTCGCCACCTTCTTTGCCGATCAAGATTCCCTCTGTGTCATCCTGGGCGATAATATCCTGGAGGACTCGATTCGTCCCTACCTGGAGAATTTCAGGAAGCAGGAGAGTGGGGCCAAGATTCTTTTGAAGAAGGTGCCGGACCCTCAGCGCTTTGGAGTGCCTGAGCTGGATGGCGATAAGGTAACTAAAATATACGAGAAGCCCGAGATTGCCCCGTCCGAGTATGCCGTTACCGGTGTCTACATGTACGATCACAGAGTCTTTGAAATCATCAATACCCTTGAACGCTCCGATCGCGGGGAGCTTGAGATCACCGACGTGAACAATCGATACATCGAGTGGGGCGACATGACTTATGATGTTTTGGATGGATGGTGGACGGACGCCGGGACCATCGAGTCGCTTCTACTGGCCAACAACCTGGTGGCAAACAGCAAGAAAAACCGGTCTGTCGCCGGAACGGGATCATCAGCCTCCTCGGAAGTGAGTGACAAAACTTAACCATGAAGTTGTTAGTTACGGGTGGAGCCGGATTCATCGGCTCCAACTTTATTCGCCATATCCTGGGGGCAAATTCAGACATTCAGGTGGTCAACCTGGATTGCCTTACCTATGCCGGCAATTTGAAGAACCTGGTCGATGTTGCAACTAATTCTCGGTACACCTTTTTTAAAGGCGATATCACCTCCTGCCAGGACGTGGCGCATTGTATGGCTCAGGGAATTGACGCGGTCATCAATTTTGCCGCTGAGACTCATGTCGATCGCAGCATTCTGGACAGTTCGACTTTTGTTCGGACCAATGTGGAGGGCGTCCAGGTTCTGCTGGAAGCCTGTCGTGAGGGGAAAGTTTCTCGATTTATTCAGGTGTCCACAGACGAGATCTATGGATCTTTGGATGAGGAGGGCCGATTCACCGAGGAGAGTCCTTACGCTCCCAACAGTCCTTATGCGGCCAGTAAGGCTGCTGCTGATCTGCTGGCCCGTTCCTATCATAAGACTTATGGGATGGACATCATTGTGACTCGTTGTTGCAACAATTATGGTGCCTACCAGTTCCCCGAGAAATTAATTCCTTTGATGGTCCTCAATGCACTCGATGACAAACCGCTTCCGGTCTATGGAGATGGCTTGAATGGGCGGGACTGGATTCATGTGAAAGATCACTGCCGAGCCCTGGAACGCGTGATCATGGAGGGGCAGCCGGGCCGGAACTACAATATCGGATCCGACCAGGAAAAACAGAACCTGGACGTCATTTATCAAATCCTGGAGATATTGGGAAAGTCCCGTGATCTGATTCAGTTTGTCACCGACCGCCCGGGTCACGATCGCCGTTACGCGATCGATGCAACTCTTCTTCGTCGAGAATTAGGCTGGGAGCCCCGCATTCTGTTTGAAGAGGGCCTGGCCCAGACCATCCAGTGGTACACCCAGAACACGGAGTGGGTTGAAGATGTGCGCAGCGGCAGTTATTCGAGCTATTACCAGAAGATGTACGAGGATCGAGACAAAACCCTGAACAGTTTATAAGTTGGTTGGTGCTCGTGCTGTTGTCAAAGGCATGCAACTCCTGCATGAAAAAACGAAACAACGAACAAATCACTCCACGCAAAGCATGAAAATTGCTATTACGGGCGCTACAGGAATGCTCGGGCAGGCCTTGACCAAAACCTTTTCCAAGCATTCCCTCACTCCCCTTTCCTCTCGCGATCTGGATGTGACATCACTGGAGAAGGTTCGCCGTGTCGTTGCTGACCTGAAGCCCGACTGGATCATCCATGCCGCCGCCTACACCCGGGTCGATGCTGCCGAGTCCGACTCTTTTGAGGCCTATCGCGTCAATGCGCTGGGCACGCGCAACCTGGCCCTGGCCGCTCGGGAGAGTGATAGTGGCCTGGCCTATTACAGCACTGACTATGTTTTCGATGGAGCCCAGCAGAGGCCGTACCGCGAATGGGACCCAGCCAATCCTCTCAGTGTCTATGGGGCCTCCAAGCTGGCGGGGGAGTTTTTCCTGCGACCCCTTTGCCCCAGACACTTGATTGTTCGCACCAGCTGGCTGTTTGGGGCAGGAGGTTCCCATTTTGTTGGGAAGATTATGGCCGCAGCCCGGGAAAAGGAGCTTCTGGAGGTGGTGAATGATCAGCGAGGAAGTCCGACCTTCACCACCGATCTGGCTTACATGACACTTTGTTTGGTGGAAGCCGAAAAGAGTGGAACCTACCACGTGACCAATTCCGGGAATTGCAGCTGGGACGAGTTCGCCAGGGAGATTATTTCTTTGAGCGATCTCAAGAGTGAAGTTCGACCCATCCCAAGTACCGACCTTGCGGCCCCTGCCAGGCGTCCCCATAATTCGGTGCTGGAGAACTATTTATTGCAGTTGGAAGGAATGCCCCTGCTCAGGACATGGCAAAGTGCCCTGGCTGCTTTTTTGGGTAAATTGGCAAGGGAGTAGAATGTCCCATCAGGTTGTGGGCAGAAATAAAAAGGCGTTCCATGAATATGAGATTCTGGACAGATTCGAGGCAGGTGTTGTGCTACAGGGAACCGAGGTCAAGGCGATCCGTGAGCACAAAGTGAGCCTCAAAGAGAGCTTTGTTCGGATTAAGGATGAGGAGGCCTGGCTGGAGAACTGTCACATCAGTCCCTATTCCCATGGCAATATTTCCAATCACGATCCGCTGCGCGCCAGAAAACTCCTTTTGCACCGCCGAGAGATCAAGAAGCTGATAGGAAAGACGGTCAAAAGTGGTTTCACTATCGTTCCGTTGTCGATGTACTTGAAGGATGGTCGGGTCAAGCTGGAAATTGCCTTGGCCAGGGGGAAACGCATCCATGACAAGCGCGAGGCGGCCCGGCGAAAAACCCTTGACCGCGAAGTTGAAACAGCATTAAAACGAGGAAAAATATGAAAATTCAGCTGGCAAAAGAAAGTTGGGATTCCATCGAGTGCGACGCGCTCATTGTTCCCGTCTTCGAAAACGAAGATGAAGGCAATGAGTTTCTGGCTGCCCTGGATGAAAGGCTGGGTGGGCTGATCAAGGAGCTGCAATCAACCGAAGAGTGGACTTCGATGGCGGGTGAGGTTTTAGTGATATATCGGCCCGAGAAACTCAAAACGGCGCGACTCATCCTTCTGGGAGCCGGCAAGAAGGAAAGCTACGACTCACATGCGATCGGTAGCCTGATGCGGAAGGCCGTGCTCAAGGTAAAAGGGCACAATCTGAAAAGAGTGGCCTTTTACCCCCGCAGCCAGGTGGAACCACAGCGGGCAGCGCAGGCGGTCGTGGAAGGAGTCATTCTGGCAACCTATCAGGCCGATGACTACAAGACCAAGGACAGGTCGAGGAACTTCGTTGAGGAGATTCTTTTTGTCAGCGATCAGGATATGGACGTCACTGAAGTGGAGGCCTCCATGGAGCGGGGAGAGATTCTGGCCAATGCAACCAATATGGCCAGAAAACTGGTCAATGAGCCGGGAAACCGAGTCAACCCTTCTCGCTTGGCCCAAGCCGCCAAGGAGGTGGCGGCCAAGTCCCATCTGGAAATCGAGGTATGGGGCGAGCCGGAGATGAAAGACAAGGGAATGGGGGCCATTCTGGCGGTTGCACGGGGCAGTGATGAGGCCGCCCGATTCATCATACTCAAGCACTTCGGGGCAACCGACAGCGAGGCCAAGCCGATTGTGTTGGTGGGAAAAGGAGTGACCTTTGACAGTGGCGGTCTTTCCTTGAAGCCTGCCCAATCGATGGAGGAGATGAAGGCCGACAAGGCCGGAGCCTGTGCGGTGTTAGCGGCCATGCAGGCCATCGCTCAATTAGGAGTGAAAAAGAATGTGGTCGGGCTCATTCCCGCGGTTGAAAATCTTCCCAGTGGTCGGGCGCAGCGCCCGGGAGACGTGATCCGTGCCTTGAGCGGAAAGACCATCGAAGTGATCAACACGGATGCGGAAGGCCGGCTGATCCTGGCGGATGCCCTGTTCTACGGTCGGCAGCTTGAGCCGGAATTCATGGTCGATATCGCCACTTTGACCGGGGCCGTTGTGATTGCTCTGGGGAAGATACGGGCTGGGGTGTTCTGCAACGATGAAGAACTCTTTGAGAGAGTATCCAGAGCCTCCGATCAGTCAGGCGAGAAGCTGTGGCGGATGCCACTGGATGATGAGTATCGGAAGGAAATAGAGAGCCCCATAGCCGATATCAAGAACGTTGGAAGCCGGTGGGGGGGAGCGATTACAGCCGCCAAGTTTCTCCAGGAATTTGTGGAAGATGTTCCCTGGTGCCACATTGACATCGCCGGCGTGGATCTGTTCAAGGGTGAGGGGGACATCAAGGGCCCCACTGGATTCGGGGTGAAGACCCTGGTGGAGATCGTCGATAGGCCGCTCCAATGATTTCGTTTGCGTCGCTCGAGCAGCAGCGGCAGCTTTTGGGACAAACTCAGGAGAATCTTTCCGCCGCCATTCAGGAGCACCTGCGTTCCAACCTCTTAGAATATGAACTGGCCAGGGCAGCCGCGGCGATTCCCGCCGCGGGCGAACTTACTCTGCGTCGCTCCCAGGCAGAGGAGTTGGTAGACGCCGTGTTGGCACTGGACAAGGATCCCACCCGGCTGGAGCCGGACGACCTCCTCACCCTGAATCGAATTGTGTCCGATTCTGAAGAGGTGTTGCGGAATGCGCCGGGTCCGCCACTGAATCCCGCTCACCAACCGCTCGATTTCGCTTTTGTCCCAACAGCCATCCATCGCTTTTTTGAATGGGTCCGGAGTCCCAGCTTTGGCGAGATTCATGCCATTGAGCAGATGACACTTTCCCAGATCCGACTCTGTGAAATCCAACCCTTCGAGCAGCACTCCCCTGTGACGATCTCTTTGTTTTGCCTCTTGTTCCTTTTGAGCGGCGGGTATCTGATGCCTCTTTACAGGGTCCAGGAGCTAGCGGATTACCACCGAGCCCTGGAGCAGGCCTTCCTGTTATCCACCGAGGACCTGGTTCGCTTCAACACCCGGGCCTGCGAGCGGGCCTACCAGTACGCCCTGATGAACCTCTAGGAGCTTTACCACAGAGACACAGAGACACAAGGGAAGTACTGACCCCTAACCCCTCACCGGCGGGCTTCGCCTGCCTGCTGACCGGCCGACCAACGGGCCCACGGCTGTGCGCCCCTACCCTTCTTTTCGTGGAACGTGAAATGCGGCCTCTACACAACTACCTAATCTGGTCAGGAGTCAGCCGGTCAGCGGGTTGGCCTTCTCTGTGGAGAAGGCCAACCTTACCCCCCACTGAATGGCCGCTTCCATGCTGCTCGAATCGGCCACACCCGAACCCGCGATGTCAAAAGCAGTGCCGTGATCGGGGGAGGTTCGAATCAGCGGAAGCCCCAAAGTCACGTTGACGGCTGATTCGAAGGCCACCAGTTTCAGGGGGATCAAGCCCTGGTCGTGGTACAAGGCAATCACTCCATCGAATTGGTTTTCCAGGACTTTCCGAAAAAGGGTGTCCGAGGGGAAGGGTCCCGAAAGAACCTCCCTGCCGTGCCGCCGGCAAAGGGTCTCGACGACGGGTTCAAGAATGGTCTTCTCCTCGGTCCCGAACAATCCCTCCTCGGAGGCATGGGGGTTCAGAGCACACAAGGCCAGGCGGGGATGGGCGATTCCAATCCGGTCGAGTGCCTCGATGAAGATCTCCGCTTTGCGAACCAACTCATCCTTATCAAGGGCCGAAGGAACATTCTGTAAGGGAATATGAACGGTGGCCAGAAGAATCTTCATCCGAGTGGAGAAGAAAGCCATGACCGGATCTCCAGGCGGAAAAAACGAGGCCACCAATTCCGTCTGACCCGGACTGGAAGACCCTGCCAGATGAATGGCCCGTTTGTTGACGGGTCCGGTAATGAGCAGGGGGAGGTCCTGGTCCCGGCAGTAGACGGTCGCATCTTTCAGACAGCGAAGGGCAAAATGACCGGCGCGAGCTTCCAGCTTGCCCCAGGGAGGGGGATAGGGATAGGGGGCGGTGGTGACGATCTTGACCTGATCCAGAGATGAGCCCAGGCCCAGATCCTCCGCAAGTTGCCCCAGATATTGGGGATCTCCAAAGATGATGGGACTGATGTCAGGTAAGGACCGGGAGAGTTGAAGTGCCTTGAGAATTACTTCAGGCCCAATCCCGTGAGGATCGCCCAGGGAGAAAACCACCGGGAAACCCTCGGTGGTTTTCTCCCGTTTCAACTGAACCTCACCCTCCGTTCTGGTACAGGACGTTTTGGTCCAGCTCTTTCACTTCGTCTTCCTTATAAATGTACTTGATGACCTTCTTTGGGATCAGCAGGTTAGGCTCCGTATCGCGGTTCACCTTGATACAATGTTGATCGTACCATTCGATCACCCCGAGGACCTCTTCGCCATCCACCAGCTTGATCACCATGGGCGTCTTGCTGGACATCTGTTTCAGGTAGTAATACTGCTCGGCGTTGGTTACCTCAGGCGGGACACGTTTCCTCTGGCCATCCACAAATTTGGATGGCGGCTGCTCTTTCACGTCGGACAGGGTTGGACGAATTAATTTACGATTAACCATAGTTCTACCTCTTATTTCTCTGAACAAACTCCTCTCTGAAACCTCTTTCCTTAGCGCTGAATAGACCATTTGGCAAGGGCCAAACATGCTGGAAAGTGTAATATTAGGCTACCATGTACCCGGTGCTTTGACAAGGGGCAAAGAATTAAATAAGCTGAGAAACAAAACAGATGAAAGGCATAGTCGGCCTACTAATTCCCTGGGTGATGCTCGCCGGTCTTGCTTGGAGCCAGGAGCGAGATTCGAGGAAGAAACCGGTCCTCATTCGAGCTGACCGCACTGAGGAGCAGCTGGAAGAGACTCCGATTGTCCCCGATCCGGAGAAGGCGCGGCAGCACGTTGAAGTCGGAGATTTTTATTATCACCGCGATAATTACGAGGCGGCCGCCAACCGGTATCGGGAAGCCATACTCTACGGGCCCAAATGGCCGAAAGGTTATGAAAAGCTGATTCAGGTGCTGGAGAAACAGCGTGCCTTTTTGGAGGCGATCGAGGTTTGCGAGGAATTCCTTCTCAAAAACAATTCCTCGGATCAAGCCGAACGTTTTGAGAAGTGGGCCAAGAAACTGAAGGAAAAGACCAGTGATTAATTGTTGCAGCTTCTGGCGCCGTCGGCTTCAAAGTTCAAGCAGCACTTCAAGCGGCCACACATGCCCGAGAGCCGACCGGGATTCACCGTCAGTCCCTGGTCTTTTGCTGCTCGGATACTGACAGATTTCAAATCCTTTAGAAACTTAGCCGAACAGTTTTCACCCGTTCCACAACAACCCATTCCTCCCACCAATTTGGCTTCGTCTCGTGCCCCAACCTGGCGCATTTCAATGCGAGCCCTCAGGCGACGGGCCAGCAGCTTGACCAGGTTTCGAAAATCAACCCGCTTGGTTGCGGTGAAATAGAAAATGACTCGGCTTCCATCGAAGACATACTCGGCCTTGGAGAGTTTCATGGAAAGCTTGTGAGCCTTGATCATCTTCTTGCAGAGCTGTAAGGCCCGAGCTTCCTGATCCTTTTTCTTTTCGTGAAGATAGAGATCTCGCTCGGTTGCCTTTCTGAGAGCTTTATTTACCTTGGAGCGGCCCCTGCCCAGATTCTCGGCCCTGCGTCCGTCGATCACCAGACCTAGTTCAACACCTCGCTTGGTGGTGACGATACATCGATCTCCCACCCGCAAGGGAACGTCGTGGGCCAGAAAATTGGCGGTGCTTTTGTTTGCTTCGAATCGAACGGTGACAATTTCAAGCATCGGGTATCTCGGTACGACTCATAATCCACAGTGTCTCAAAGCACATCAGTGGATTCACGTAATGATTGACCTCCCACTTGGACTGACCCACATGGTAAAGAAAACCCCTTATCCAATTCAACCCGAGGGACTGAGAAAGTTGGCCCAGCTCCTCGATTCGGTCACGGTTGATCACTCGATGGGGAGTATCGACATGCATAAAATAAAGATCCTCTCCCAGCACCTCGAGTAGATCCAGGTAATTCTGAACTCGCTCCCGGTTCTTGAGTTCCGTTTGGAAAGGGACCTGCTCGCACTTTTGAAAGACCGTTTTAAAGGATTGATGGGAACACCAGGAGGTCAAGAGATCCAACATCCGGTCACGATCCTTGAGAGTTGCCTCGAGGTCCAGCTTTTGAGCTCGGCCGATGCTGCCTTCTGAGAATGCCGCGGTCAATTCAAGATTCTCAGCCGACCCGTTGCTTTTTAGATAATTCTGAATTTCTCTTTGACTCAGAGGAAAAAAGCGAAAAACCTGACATCTGGATCGAATGGTGGCCAGAAGCTGGTGGGGGAAGGCGCTGACCAGGATGATTCGAGAGCTATCGGGAGGTTCCTCGATGGTTTTCAGGATGGAATTGGCTGCTTCCTCGGTCATCGTTTCAGCCTGATCAATGATAAAAAAACGAAGTCGGCCCTCGAAAGGCCGGTATTGAACCTCCCGATTGAATTCGCGCATGATCTCGATCTTCAGTGAACCCTTTTGGGGTTCGATTAACCGGATGTCGGGGTGCTGGCCGGACGCGGCCTTGAGGCACGAAGAACACTTCCCGCATAGGTCCTGCAAACTGGAATCCTTGCAGTTGGCCAGTGCCGCCAGGCCGAGCGCCAGCGTTTTTTTGCCGATGCCGCCAAGGCCCGCAAATAGACAGGCGGGAGGCAGATGGCCATTTTTCATGAGCTGAACGATAAGTTGGTTGCCCACGAAGTCTTCGAGTTTCATGACTGCAGTAGATGGTGCTGTCCGATCAGGGCGAGAAGTTTTTTAAAAACGGTGTCCGGATCTCCCGAGGCATCGACCAGAAGCACCCGCTCGGGTTCCCTCTGGGCCAGGAGCTGGTAGCCTTCTCGGACTTTCTGATGAAACGACAAATCCTCGGCTTCGAACCTCCCCCACTTCTCCTGGTTTTCCCTGTGGTTCCTCTCAATCGCTCGTTTGAGGCCCAACTGGACCTCCAGATCCAGGACCAGGGTTAAATCGGGGGTCCGGAGTTCCAGGATTTCGGCCAGCCGGTCAATGAGATCGAAGCCGATACCGCGCGCGTGACCCTGATAGGCCAGGGTGGCGTCATGATAACGATCACAAACCACGTGGAGCCCAGTCTCCAGGGCCGGTTCGATGACTTCCTTCAAGTGTTGATATCGATCGGCAAGATAGAGCAGCAGCTCCGACTCGGGTTCTCTTCCAGCTCCGTCCTTGTGCAAAAGGACCCGACGGACTTCTTCTCCGAAGGGAGTCCCGCCGGGCTGTTGAGCCCTGGTGAAGGAAAGTCCAAGCCGGTTCAACTCCTTCTCCAGCAGATTCAACTGACGGCTCTTGCCCGAGCCTTCGATCCCTTCCAGGGTGATGAATTGACCTGGTTTCGACGAGCCCACTTCGTCGCCATGGTACCACACGCAATCCGGTATACTAATGGCTGTGGTGGACATCGCCTCCAATCTGATGCGGCTTGAGGAGGAAATCGAATCCGTTGCTCATGACTGTGGCCGCGATCCTCGGAATATTCACCTGATGGCCGTCTCCAAGACCTTCTCCGCCGATGTGGTGGATCAGGCCGCGGCGGCCGGGCAAACCCTGTTTGGAGAGAACCGTCCTCAGGAAGCCTGGCAGAAGATCCCTCAGGTAAAGCAGTCCGGGCTCAGCTGGCACCTGATCGGCCCCCTTCAGTCGAACAAGGCCCGGCGGGCGGTCGAAATGTTTGACGTGATCCAAACCCTGGATCGGCCCAAGATCACCCGTAAGGTCAACCAGTATGCCCAGGAGCTGGACAAGACTCTGCGCGTTTTCATTGAAGTGAATATCGGCGATGAACCCCAAAAGCACGGGGTTGTGCCGGAGGAGCTTGGCGGCATGGTGGAACTGGTGGATTCCATGTCCGCTCTTCAACTGGAGGGGTTGATGACGTTGCCTCCTTTTCACCAGGAGGCGGAAGCATCCCGACCCTATTTCCAAAAGCTGGCCGAGATGCAGGATGAAGTGAACCGTCATCGTGAGGGGCCCCTCAAGCAGCTCTCGATGGGGATGAGCCGCGACTACCGCGTTGCCATTGAGGAAGGTGCGACCTTGGTGCGCCTCGGAACGGCCATTTTCGGACCGCGCCCTTTATTATGACCCCCCAGATCCAGGAAACAGACGGGATCCTGCGATTTTCCGTCCACGAGCCGCTTCCAATCAGATCACTGGATGCCATGATGGGGCCTTGAAGGTTCGATTAACGTCGCCGGCTCTGGAAGATCGGGCAAATCGCCAATTAGTCCGATTCCTGGCTCAATGTCTGGATTTCCCGGCACCCAGTTTATGGCTGGCCCGAGGTCAGCGTCCGCTCCGGAAAACCCTTATAATCAAAGGACTTTCCAAGACCGAGCTGGCCCTGAGGCTCGCCCGGTCTCTAGTATAATTAGGAGTCGAACTGGCTCCATAAAATGGGATAGGCACCCTTCTTTCGGAACGTCAGAGTGGACCTCTAGAATGGTCGATACTCATTAACTGAGGACTTATTCGAGGAGGGGAAGGAAAGCATGAAAAAATTGGCCCCGAAGGCCGAAGTGTCGGCTGGTTTGAAGGTGGAACGATACTTTACCCGCAAGGGAAGACACCCATTTGATGAGATCGAATGGGAGACTCGAACCGCTGAGATCAAAGACTTCAAAACCGGAAAAAGAGCTTTCAAGCAGGAGGATTTGGAATTCCCCCAATTCTGGTCCCAGAGGGCTACCGATATCGTTGCCAGCAAGTATTTTCGCGGACTTATGGGGACGCCCCGGCGCGAATACAGCGTGAAACAACTCATCGGGCGAATCGTGGACACCCTGACCGGTTGGGGTGGCAAGATGAAATACTTCGCCTCCAAGGAGGATACCCAGGCATTCAACCATGAGTTGACCCATCTACTCCTCCATCAAATGGCGGCTTTTAACAGCCCGGTCCAGTTCAATGTGGGTATCAAGAAAAAACCTCAATGCTCCGCCTGTTTTATCAACAGCGTCGAAGACAATATGGCTTCCATCATGAAGCTGGCCAAAACCGAAGCCACCATCTTCAAAGGAGGCTCGGGCTCGGGCGTGAATTTGTCAAAACTTCGGGCCTCGAGTGAGACTCTGGCGGTGGGCGGCCTGGCCTCGGGTCCCGTTTCGTTCATGAGGGGCTACGACAGCTTTGCCGGTGCCATCAAATCGGGAGGAGCCACCCGGCGCGCTGCCAAGATGGTCATCTTGAATGCAGATCATCCCGATATCAAGGAGTACATCTGGTGTAAGGCTCTGGAGGAGAAAAAGGCTCACAGTCTCATAGGCTTGGGATATGACGGTAGCATTGACGGAGAAGCTTACCGAAGCGTTCAGTTTCAAAATGCCAACAACAGCGTCAGCGTGACCGATGAGTTCATGGAGGCCGTCGTCAATGACGGCGAATGGAATACGCGCAAGGTGACTACGGGCGAAGTGGTGGAAACCCAAAAAGCTCACGAGATGCTTGACTGGATTGCTGAAGCCACCTGGACATGCGGTGATCCGGGGCTGCAGTTTTATACGACCCTCAATGATTGGCATACCTGTCCTAATACTGCACCCATCAATGCCAGCAACCCCTGCTCCGAATACGTCTTTTTGGACAACTCGGCCTGTAATCTCTCATCCCTGAACCTGATGAAGTTCCTCAAGGAGAATGGTCAGTTCGATGTCGAGGCCTTCATGAAAGCCGTTCGCATCATGATCATGGCCCAGGAGATTATTGTGGACAATTCTTCTTATCCCACTCCGGAGATCAAGAAGATCAGCCACGAATATCGAACTCTGGGACTGGGGTACGCCAATCTGGGCGCACTCCTGATGGCCTCCGGACTGCCCTATGACAGCGATCGGGCCAACTCTCTGGCGGCTGTGATTACGGCCCTGATGACGGGACAGGCCTATCGAACCAGTGCCGAGCTGGCCGCGCGGATGGGGCCCTTCGAAGGTTTCGAGAAGAATCGAATCTCTACCATGCGCGTTATTCACAAACACCGGGAGGCTCTATCTGAAATCGATTCAGCCATGGTTCCCATGGATCTTCTGCACGCCGCCATGGAAGTGTGGGATGAGGCCATAGTGGAGGGTTCCCGTCATGGTTACCGTAATGCCCAGGTAACGCTGTTGGCCCCTACCGGGACCATTGCTTTTATGATGGATTGCGACACCACGGGTATCGAACCCGAGTTTTCGCTCATCAAGGTCAAGAAACTGGTGGGCGGTGGGACCCTGAGAATCGTGAACCACACGATTCCTCGAGCTCTGGACACCCTCGGGTACCAGAAGGAAGAGATCCGCGACATCTTGAAGCATGTGGAAGCCAAGGAGACCATCGAGGGGGCACCGCGCTTCCAGGAAGAACATTTACCCGTTTTCGATTGTGCGGATCGGGTCGCGGGAGGAACTCGTTCGATCGAGGCACTGGGTCACATAAAAATGTGCGGAGCGGTTCAACCCTTTCTTTCCGGAGCCATCTCCAAGACCATCAACCTTCCCAACGAAGCTACCGTCGAAGAGATCAAGGAAGCCTATATCCAGGGGTGGAAATACGGGATGAAATCCATATCCATTTATCGGGATGGATGCAAAATGGTCCAGCCCCTTTCCAATAAGGACCGACCGGCGGTCGTGCCCGGACCTCAGCGGCGCAACATGCCCAAGGATCATCCGGCCCTGCAGCACGAATTCAAGATCAAAGGGTTCAAGGGCTTTCTGACAATGGGGTTGTATCCGGAGGACAATCAATTAGGCGAAATTTTTATCAACTTCACCAAGCAAGGCTCAACTCTGCAGGGATTGGCCATGGCCTGGGCCGTTGCCATCTCCATGGGCCTCCAGCGAGGGGTCCCGTTAGAGGACTATGTTCGGATGTTCTCTCACATGAGTTTCGAGCCTGCGGGTTACACCGACAACCCACAGATCCCCTTCGCCACCTCTGTGCCCGATTATATCGTCCGTTACCTGGCTACCCGTTACCTGAATCCGGAAGTCCAGGAAGCGCTCGGAATCCATAATGTCAAACCCAACGGCAGCATGCAGGATGGAGTACAGGTGGCTTTCTCGGACCAGACCAAAAAAGAGAATTTCACCACCGCCACCGAGCGGTTGCTTCAGGAAAGCAGCCGGGAATCGCACACCTGTCTGGTGTGCGGAAATCTCATGCAGCGAAACGGCAACTGCCACATCTGCACCATCTGCGGCAGCACCTCCGGCTGCAGCTAG
>JAYZBY010000077.1:0-17434 GCA_036338555.1 Acidobacteriota bacterium
ATCCAGTCACCCGGATCGACCTTGGTCACGGCATCTTTGATGGCATCACGCATGATGGCCTGGGTTTTCTCTAGGTCGTTGGGGTCGGCGGTGGCCTCAGTCATATAGACCCCTTCTGGAGGATACTTGAAGCCTAACCGATCCAGAAGCTGCACGGCACGGCCGTACATATGGCTATGAGGTTCGATGATGCCGGGGATCAGGGTTCTTCCTTTAAGATCCAGCACTCGGGTATCGGGTCCCGCCACTGCCCGGATCTCCTGACTGGATCCCAGCTTCATGATCTTGTCGTCCTTCACGGCAAGTGCCTGGTAGATTGTTCCTGGACTGACCGAGGTGGAATCGTCGTCCATGCTCACCACCTTGCCGTTTACAAAGATGGTGTCGGCATAACCCCACTTGCCCACGTCCGGATGCAGTTGAGCCCACAGGGCACCGGTCCCGAACAGCAGGAGCACGGCCATACAGGAAACAAAGTTAATCACGAATTGCGGATGCTTTTTCATAGTCTCCTCCAGGTTATTTTCCGGATGTTCCTGGGTTTCAAAGAGGGTTCCGTTCACCAGGATCCAATCGGCAGAGTTTTCCTTCGTGTTTGCCATCTTAGTTTTCTTCGCGGTGGCTGGCAAGCGGAAATGTCGCTCAACTGGAAGTCGGGTGCTCTCGTCCCCGCAGTTGACCGTAGGTTTCCGAGACCCGGTGGCCCAACCTGTCCAGCTTGAATTTCCGAATGTATTTCCAGCTCTTTTTGTCCTTGAAAAAGAGGTAGGTGCCGGAAATTTTGGTCAAGAAGATATTGAAGTCGCTGTCATCCACTTGAATTCTTCCCACCCAGTCGAGGCTGGGTCTTCGGTAGGTCGGGCATTGGGTCAGAAAGGCCCGGTAACCCTGGGAGGCGAGCAGTTCCCGAACGGCGCAGTTGGGGACCCCTTCCTTGATGCCAAAGTAGTGGATCTGAACGTCCAGGTGATCTTCGAGCATGTTCTTGTGATCCACGATGTGCTGTTTGAGTAAGTCTTCGGGTACCTGGTGGATGGCGAGGGAGTGATCTTCAAAGGCCCCAATTGCCACATTGTTTTGAACCATCTCCCGGAGGGCACTCCAGGAGAGATAGGGGACTTCTATGTTTCCTGGCTGTATGGATTTTCCCACCCGCAGAGGGGAGATCAGGAGAGTCGCAGGATAACCAAATTGGTGGAGAAGGGGATAGACGTGCTCCTGGAAATTCTGAAATCCATTGTCGAAGGTGAGGCAAACCGGACGTCCTTTCTCCACCGACGTCTTGTTCTCCATGAAATCGAGTCCATCATCGATGGAGAGGAGTCGAAAATCGTGGGCCGCTAAATATTCCAGCTGTTCTTTGAAGGCGTCAAGTGAAAGCCAGAGCCGGTTGATCTGGGGTGTGGGACTCACATTCTGGTACTGGAGGATGGAAAATTCCCTTACCTTCATGGGGACATTCCTCTCACTTTCATGGGGCCCCTACCACTGCATTATGATGTAGCTTGCTCTTCGGTGGGTTTTTCCTTGCCTCCTGCAAAGAGCTCGAAATATTCACGTGTGCCCTCATCCTGAGGAGGTGGAGTCAGAAAAGTGACTGCCACCAGCACCACGATGCTCACCACGATGGCAGGCAGACCCGCCAGGAAACCGAATTTTAACCCCTCAGGGAGTAAGCCCGACTCCAACCCGATCAGGCAGATCTGGGAGGTGACGACCGACCAGATGGCCGCCTGATGGGTGCAGCGTTTCCAGTAGAGTGCCCCGATTACGGGTGCCAGCAGGCAGGCAAAACCACCCAGGGCGAACTCGATGATGGTGATGATTCCGGCCGGACTGAAAACCGCCAATATCAAAGCCAGGATCGCCAGAACGAAAACGAGAATTCGGCTGATGCGTACCATGGTCGCGTCGGAGGCTTGGCCCAGACGACTGCGCGAGAAAAAATCTCGTGTGATCATGGTGGTGACACTCAGTAGCTGCGAGTCCATGGTGGACATCATGGCGGCAAAGGCCGCGGCTCCCAGGATTCCCATCATCCAGATGGGAGTGTACTCGGTCAGTAGCAAGGGCAAGATGGCATCCGATTCGGCGCCCTTGAGACCTCCAATGGCGGAACTTCCCCACATCCCAAGCGTGGCCATTAAAAACATCATGAGCAGAGCAGGGATGGGATAAAAACACATGATCCGCTTCAGGGTCTTGGGGTCCCTTCCGGTCAGCAGTCGCATGAAGAGCTGGGGAAAGACGATGGGCGAAAAGGCCACGATGATTCCGTAGCTGAAGAACTGGCGCATTGACATTTTACCCCGGGTGATGAGTTCCGGCGACTCTTCCAGTACGCGCCGGGTGGCCTCAGCCGGACCTCCCAGAGCGTTGGCGATCACCACGAAAATGGCGATGCTGCCCACCATAAAAACAGTCGTCTGAAAGGTGTTGACCCAGGCCGCACCCCGCATTCCTCCCAGCAGCAGGTAGGTCAAGACCGACGCGGCGACCAGAAGCATGCTCCAGTTGAGGGACACATAACCGTCGGTCAGGGCCTCCAGGGTGCGACCGGCTCCCAGCAGACCGGTCATCAGATAGGGAACCGTGTAGATGATCAGCGTCAGACTCAAAATCACCGCCAGAGTCGGGGATTTCCACCGATTGCCCACCACCTCGGACACGGTCATATAGCCGAACTTTTGACCCAGAAGCCAGGATCGGCTTCCCACCGTGTAGAAGAGCAGGGGAGTACACCAGGCCCAGCTGGTGGCGAAGTAAGGCCAGATGATCCAACCCGCATGGTAGGCCGCCCCGGGAGCGCCGGCCAGCGTTACGGCGGAAATATTAGCCCCAAAAACGGCGGAGAAAAGGACGAAGGACTTAAAACTGCGGCTTCCCATGTGGTAGTCCTCCATGGTCCCTCGGCTGAAGCGCGAGCTGTAGAAACCAATGAAGACAATAACCGCCATGTAGGCCGCCAACATCGCCAGAACTACTGCTACCTGCTGAGTCACGTTGACCTCCTAATCCGTCCAGATGAAGTTGGCGACATAGACCACCAGTGCAAAACCTGCCACCCAGATTCCAAATTGATAAAGCATGGGGACGTTGATCCACCCGAACAAAACCATGGGCATCTCCTTGTCCCACCACCAGAAGTCCACCCGGATGATCATCAGGATGGCAGCCAGCAGGTAGGCTACCAACTCCTTTTTACGACGACTTTGTAAATCAGCGCTCATCCCTCCTCCTTGTCAGAATTGTGTTCTCATGACCGTTCTGTCACGATGATCGTCCCGACCACAAGGTATCCCAAAACAAAGGCCGTCCTAGATCGTAGACCAGCCGACATTGGAAAAGCAATAGCAGGGCGCCGCTGGGGTGTTTTTGCGTGGGAGCGGATGACGCGCAGATTGACAAGCCTCCGTCGGGCATTCACGGGTATTGCGGTCCAGGGGCCTTCTTTTTTATACTGCTAACCGTTGAGGCGTACCATGAGGTCGCTCATGCGAGCTACACGATTGATTTTGAAACCAAGCGACACGGGAGTCGACAAGAGAATGAACCAACCAGAGCCCCTGAAACTCACCACCGATCCGGCCGTGCGAAATACCGGTTTTTCCCAGTACCTTCCTCCGCCCGATGATGAATTTTCGGTTGAGGAGCAAACCTACTACAAAGGCTGGGAGTGCGCATTTCAAGGGTCCGAAGATGGGCAAGGCAAGTGGAGCGATTCCTTTGAGCTCACCTTTCGCGGCAAAGGAAAGGTGATGGCCGTTCCTTTCGAGGGTTCCCATCGCTTCGAAAAGAAGGAAGAAGCTCTCAAGAATGCCATCGCTTATGGGCGCCATTGGGTTGAGCAGGAGGGTTTGGGGTGGATTCTGGAGTTGGCCAAGGAAGCCTACGTTCTGGTCAGTCTGAAGGACTACCCGAACGCCTATTCACTTCTGCCCTTTTCTGAGTCCGAGATCAACCTGGGTGATCCGGTTCAATTGCTCCCGACAGGCGAAGAAGGGACCATTCATGATGGATTCTTCTGGGGGCAGCTGATCGGCTTTAACAAAATCACCTATGAGATAAACCGAGGGGATGGCTTGTACTTCCGTTACGACCCTTCGGGATTGGAGAAACTGGCAGCGAAAATCTGACCGGCGGACCAGCTGACCGAAGAATCCAGAATCCAGAATGAAGAGTCCGGAGTGTGGGAGGCGCCTCAGTGAGCCGATTCCGGAGGGCCGCTCACAGAGCGGCCGCTACAACGACCTTGCCATGGGCGCACCGAGTGCGCCCTATACAAGCCATTGATAAAGCTTGTCTAACGGCCGTAGGCCCCTACGCTGCAACCCGACGACCAAACGAAAAAACGAAGAAACGATTCCCCTAATCCAGATCCTCCCGCTTCACCCAGATCTCTTCCACCTCATAGCCACGGCTCATCATCCCTTTTAAGGTCAGCTGGGTGCCATCCTGATTCAACGAGAAAACACGGCTGGGTTCACAATCCTTGAGTCCGGGATTGGCCGGAAAGCTCGGGATGAAAAAAAGCCTGTCGCCGTCAATGCTGTATTTCCCACTGGCTCCCCCGAAATTGGAAACTAAAGCCTCAACGATGGTGTTCTTTTCCTGCTCCTTCAGATCGGACAGTTTCTCATAGCGATCTCGGAAGACGGGACGCTCCTTGTGCATATAGATGCGGCTGAAGTGTTCCGGAGTGATAATCATCATGCCGGTCCAGTCAATGGCCTTGCTATCCCGGGCATAGCAAGTCATCTCCCACACGCCGAAAAGACGGCTGTCTTTCTGTCCCTGGGCCTTACCTGGCAGTGCTACTCCTACGGCGATGGCACAAATTACTAGGCTGAGATGCATGACTGCCTCCTGAATGGTTGGACCGAATACTTCTTTGGATTCCAGTTAACCGGGTTAGCCTGCTCTTGTCAGCTGTCAGCGAATTCAATTTGCACCCTCTCATTATTGGTGTTGGGATGCAAGTCGTCCTGTCTTTGAAATTGAAGCGCAGGAGGCGAAGTGGTATACAAAACCGACACGTCCCCGTGCTATCAGGTCTTTATCGGTGAAAGGATGGCATTTCATGAAAATCATCTTGGGCTCCTGGGTATCGATTCTTCTTTTGATCGCTTGCGGCTGTGGAGGGGCTTCCGACCAGACGGCAGGTCCCGCCAGTGGGGGTGAGGTACGCCAGGAACTTGTCAGAGTAAGAACCGACGACAACCTGACCCTGCATGGAGTGGTCTGGACACCAGACGGCGGGCAGGCCGCTACCGGGATCGTGCTGGCTCAGGGCACCTCCGGTGAGTTTTACTCCGATATGCTGGTGTGGTTGGGAGACGAGTTGGCCGGGGCCGGCTATCTGGTGGTCTCCTTGAATCGCCGAGACCACGGCAGCAGCTTTGGATATCAGACCGTGGAAGCCGCGGCCATGGACCATCGCTATGCCATCGACCTGGCCTTCCAGCGTGGAGTCGAAAAGGTGGTAACGGCCGGACGCAGCTTCGGCACGGTGACTTCTCCCTACTATGTGAGGGCGACGGATGATGAGCGGGTCAAGGCCATGATTCTACTGGCGCCTGTGGGTGATTACCGAGTGGGCACACGGGCTGCCGTGGGAGGTCCCGAGAAATACGAAGCAATGGTGGCCGAGGCTCGCCAGGGAGTGAGTGAGGGGAGGGGAAGTCACTCCTTCTGGATTCCTCCAATGCCGGGGGGCCGAAGGCCCGCCGCCTCCTCCTATGAGAGCTTTCTGGATAAGCGGGGTCCTGATTCCGGGGCGGTTCCATCGGAGATTCTTAAACAGGTGGACGACCGGCCTATCCTGGCCATCCGAGATCCGGCCGACCCGCTGCCGGGGACGCTCCCTCCGGCCCAGGAACAGCTGGAGGCGGCCAATTCAAATCTGGAATACATCCTGCTCCCGGACATCCGAGACGGCGAAATGGCCCGCGAGTCCCACACCTTTACCGGCCGGGAGGACGAGGTCATGGGGATTATCCTGGACTGGCTCGCCAGGCAGGGACTGTCGCCCTGAGCACGGAATAATGGTCAGCCGGTCAGCCGGTCAGCTTTGGAACTTGTTGGCATGCGCGTAGAATAGCAGGAACATGGAATTTGTGAAGACCGGCACCCCCGAGCCAACTTCGGCTTATCTGAAGCCGACGGAGTTCTTCGATAGTGAGGTGGCTTCGGTTCGGGAGTTCGCCAGCGAGGCGATCGAGTCGGCCGAGACCGATGTCGAGAAGGCAGTCGCCCTTTATTACGCGGTTCGGGACACCATTCGCTATGATCCCTATCGCGACAAGCTGGATAGGGCGTCCTACCAGGCCAGCAATTTGCTGGCCGCCAAGGCGGGATTCTGTCTTCCCAAAGCCAACCTTTTGATAGCCCTGGCCCGAGCCGTGAACATTCACGCGGCCATCGGTTTGTCGGATGTGGTCAACCATCTTTGCACCGATCGACTGCAGCGCATCATGGGGGGCAAGAACCTCTTTCTCCACCATGGGTACGCGGTTCTCTTTCTGGAAGGCCAGTGGGTGAAGGCGGCACCCGCTTTCAATATCGAACTGTGCGACCGCTTCCACGTGCTTCCCACGGAATTCGACGGGAAATCCGATGCGCTCTTTCAGCCCTTCGACAGCAAAGGCCGTCGCCACATGGAGTATGTTTGTGACCATGGGATCTGGTCGGACTTCCCTTACCAGCGAGTACTGGAAGACTTTCTTGATTATTATCCCGACAGCTTTAACGATCCCGGGAAAACGGTCAAAAACGACTCGAGATTTGAGGAAGAACAACCCCTGAGTTGATCCTGTGCTAAAGCCGTGATGATGCATAATCCCGGCTAAAAGGAGCGTTGAAGGACATGGCAAGAAAAGTGTTTGAACCGACCACTAAAGTGGTGGGTCCCCTGCGACGAGTGGATCAAAGAGATGAGCTTCACACCCAGGCAGCCATGGGCGGGCTGGGTAAACGGGTTCAGGAGCGATGGACTTCCGAATCGGTGGATCCCTTTCGGCGTATTTTCTACCCGGAATTCAGGGCTCAAAATTCCCCGGTGCGTTCCTGGCGGGCCGTGTCAGATGGCCCTCTCAACCCCAAGCGAACCGAGGTCAAGAACCCTCAGCGAATGTCTGAGATCATTAAAGGCGTGGCGGAATTTCTGGGCGCTGACCTGGTGGGAATTTGTCAGCTCAACCAGGCCTGGGTTTTTACCCACCGGGGGTTGCGAATCGACCATCATAAGGGGGTGGCCGGAGAGCCGATCAATATCAAACACAAATACGCCATCTCGGTGGCGGTTCAGATGGAGCACGACAACTACAAAAATTCCCCCAGTTTCATCGATAATGCCAGCACCGGGAAAGGGTATCTGGAGGCGGCCAAGGTGGTGGTGAGCCTGGCGGCCTGGATTCGAGAAATCGGCTGGTCGGCCAAGTCGCACTTTTTAATCGACGAAGAGGTGATTCACATTCCCATCGCCGTGGAAGCCGGAATCGGCGAGCTGGCTCGCAACGGCAACATCATCACCCGCCGCTACGGGCCGCGCATCCGACTGGGAACCGTCACCACCGATCTGCCCCTGGCCCTGGACAGTCCCATCGACGTGGGCGTTCAGGCCATGTGTACCGACTGCAACAAGTGCGCCATTAATTGTCCGGCCCAGTGCATTCCCTACGGAGAGAAGGTGATCGAAAACAACGTCGAGAAGTGGGCTCTGGACAACAAGAAGTGCATGCAGTACTGGACGGCCAACCGGGATCGTTTCAACGACTGCAGTCGCTGTTTTACCAGTTGTGTGTGGAACCTTCCCGATTCCTGGTGGGCCCAGGTCATTACCTGGGGAATCCCCAAATGGCATTGGTGGCGGAAGGGTTTTCTGTGGATGGATAACTGGATTCGTGGAGTGAAGCCCAACATCCATCAGGAGTGGCTTTACTACAAGGTCCCTGGCGACAGGAAAGGATGGACCCTTCCGGATGTCATCGAGTAAACGCCCATGAGTGATTCTGAGTTCTGGTTGGACAAGACGCTCCCTCAACTTCTCCAGGAGAATGTCGAAGCGGATCCCGACGGGCCAGCCGTGCTGTGGAATAAAGGCAGGCTGAGTTGGGCAGAACTGGATGATCGAAGCAGCCGGGTGGCGACGGGCCTGATCCAGATCGGGGTCCAGCCGGGAGATGTGGTCACCTGCCAGTTGGCCAACCGGCCCGAGTTTCTGGTGCTTCACCATGCTCTGGCCAAATGCGGCGCCATTTTCAATCCCGCCCACATGGC
Source organism: Acidobacteriota bacterium (assembly GCA_036338555.1). Taxonomy (GTDB): domain Bacteria; phylum Acidobacteriota; class UBA6911; order RPQK01; family JADFOI01; genus JAPYTY01. Next base: position 8,278 of record JAYZBY010000077.1, read on the forward strand.
CTATCGGGGAGTGGAAACCCAGCACATTGTCGATTTTTCCGAGAGCACCCTGCTGGTAGTGGGCCCTTCCGTAAAAGGCTTCAGCTATCTGGATTTAGCCCTGAAGATCAAGCAACGTCTGCCGCGTCTTGAGAGAATCATTGCCGTGGGTGAGCCGGGCCCTGATGAAGTGATCCCCTTTGAACAACTAGAACAGACTCCGGTCCAGGGTCTCCCGGCGGGGCCCCAGCCAGACGATCCGTTCATGATGTTCTTTACCTCGGGAACCACTGCCAGTCCCAAGGCGACCCTGCATACCTACAACATGAGGCTCACCAATTCCTGGATCTGTGCCCGTGATATGGGAATTCAAAAGGACGACGGCATGCTGTGCCCTTCACCCATGAGCCACCTGTGGGGGCTTTTGAATTACTGGAGCAGCGTCATTCAAGGGTGTCCTCAGGTCCTGTTGGAACGATATGGGCCCGAGGAATTTCGCCGAACCGTCTCCCGGGGAGAGACCACCGTCATCGTAGGGGCCCCGGCCCATGCCATGGACCTGCTGGCTGCTCCGTCATTGGATGCCGAGATTCTTTCCAAGATCCGGCGTTTCGCTCTATCGGGAACGACCTGTCCTTCCCAGCTGGTTGGCCGGATGCGGGAGCAGCTCCCGAACTGCAAGCCGATTGTGTTCTGGGGAATGACCGAGATGGGAGGGGCCTTTTACACCCGTCCGGAGGATTCCCCTGAAATCATCGAGCATACGGTCGGCCGTGCCTCCGGTCCTTGTGTGGTGGCCGTGGTGGACGAGGCGGGCCAATCGCTTACCGCGGGTCAGGAGGGAGAGCTGACGGTCAAGAGTCCCTTCTCCATCGAGGCCTACTTCAGGAACCCCGAGGCCACCGAGAGAAGCATCACCTCGGATGGATGGTTTCGAACGGGCGACCTGGGGAAGATGGATAAGGCCGGAAACATCCAGATCCTGGGTCGTAAAAAAGAGCTCATCAACCGGGGCGGCGTCAAGTTTCTCCCACAAAACGTGGAAGAAGTGCTGCTGCGTCATCCGGCCGTGCACATGGTTGCCATGGTGGGAATGCCCGATGACAGACTGGGCGAGCGAAATGCCTGTTTTGTTGTACCGGTGGCCGGCGGAGGGCCTCCCTCCTTGGAGGAACTATGCGGACTGCTGAAGAAAGAAGGAACCTCCAAATTCATGTGGCCCGAACGGCTGGAGATCCTGGAGAATCTCCCCTTGACTCCGACCGGAAAAATTCAGAGAGCGGTGCTGAGGGAGAGATTGTAAGAAGAAGACAGAAGACAGGATGAAGAAGGTCAGGTCCGGAGTGTGGGAGGCGCCTTGGTGCGCCGATACCGGAGGGCCGCTCATAGAGCGGCCGCTACAAAATCGTGGTCGCTGACCGGATTGCGCACGGCCGTATACCTTTTCGGCCAGCCGGCAGAGCTCACAATCTTCTGTCAGGGGTCAGGGAAACTCCACTTCCTCCGCTTCCTTCAGGTACAGGTCGGCCACCCGTTGAGTCGTCAGTCCAGCCTTCTTTAGCTGGTCCACTGTCGCCTGGACACACTGCTGGTATAGAGTGCGCGTGAAGGTCTCGCCGGGGTTCAGGAGCCCCATCCTCCGCCAGGCTAATTCGACGCTCTCCCTGTGATCCAGGTATCGATTCAAGTTCATGTCCACAAAGACTCCCCGTCCATCTATGGGTTCCAGGTCTTGTCCATCGAACAGCGCAAATCCGGTTCGGCCGCTCCCCCCTGTGCCCAGAGAGCGAGGGAATTGATAATAGAGGCCGAGCGGACAGGAAAGTTCGGGCAAGGCGATGGCCGGATTTTCGTTGATGCCGTCGCCATCCACATCCCCCAGTGCCAGCCAGTCCGATCGGGTTGGAGGGGGTGCGATGCCGTTTTCCACCCAATCGTCCAAACGATCGATCAGAGCCCCCATCACTCGCGAGAGATCCAGGATGACGATATCTCCATCTCGACCGTCTTCCAGGTACTCGCCTCCCTGATGACTGATTCCACTCACCTCGTACATTCGTACCTTGTCTCCCAGGCCCTTGTCCTGGAGGATTTTGGCGGTTAATCTTTTATTGACGAGAAAGACACCCGACATCCATTCGGGAAGGTCCGCAACCTCCAGATCTCGACTGTAGAGTTGGTGGCTGATCTCGATCGTTCGGACAAAATTTCTTCGTTCCTCATCCAGGAGCAGCAAGGTGTCCTTGCCGTCTTTCATCAGAACCGGAAGAAAGCGTCCTCCCCCGGAATCATCGTTCAGGAATCCGTCAATGATCGGTCTTCCGTTATCGTCAGCGTTGATTCCCGGAATGTAGTTGACCAGCCTCCCGTTCATTGCTCCACCGGAATGGCCGTACCAGTAGGTGCGCCGTGGGGTTTCTCCCAGTCGGGCCTCGAGAAGGTTTTCTGCCAACCGGGCAAATCCCAGAACCAATCCGGTATGGACATTGAGATTTCTGCCCTGGACGACTTCTCCACTATCGAGCGTCACGGCGTAATCTCCAGGACTCCCGCCATTGCGCCTTGTCTTGGCGACGGCGTAGCCTCGGTCCAGCATCAGTCTTTCGTACTTGCTAATATCGACCAGGGGTTGTGAACGATTGTAAAGCTGGTTCCAGGGATTGAGGGATTCGCCCGTGAAGGAACCGCCGGAGCCATGGACGGTGACGAATAATTTTCCGTTCCAGGCCGTACGGTTTTCCGGATAGATAAGAGTCAGGGCGGAGCCCTTGGAGGCTTCATACCGGAGTATTCCGTGGAAGCGTCGGTAGTGATTGCCGGATTGAGTGAAGGCAAACTCCGGTGCGGAAACGAAGTGGTTGAGTCTGGAGCCTTCCTTGACTATCCATCCGCTCAGGGACCCGCTGACTCCCACATCCAACCGGCGAAAGAGCAGCCCTTTATGGGTGACCGTCACCTCCTCGATGAGGGCGTCTTCCTGGCCGACCCATGTGCCATTGATCTGTTCCTGCGGAACCAGAAACTTCTTTCCCGAAGAGGAAACAGGCCGGCTGGATGATGCCTGGGCCGGAAGGGAAGGGGTCAGCACAAGAATTGCGGCTAGAGTGAGAAAAAGTCGACGTTTCATGGGCCTCCTCCAGAAATCGTGTGGATTGGAGTTGTTGATGGTAGAGCTTGAGGGGAATAGAAGTAAGCGTTCTATGAGCGGCTCTCCGGAATCGGCGCACTGAGGCGCCTCCCACATTCCGGACCCGTGGAACGTGGAACTCGCTGGCCGATGGCCAGCGCTCTTCAGAGTTCCGGTGCCGTCTCAATGGCCACGGCCGGACCGGCTCCTTCGGGCTCCCGGAGACTCTCGATCATTTCCTGCACCTGTGGCGAGGGCGGCGGGAAGAGTGGAGTGAGCAGGAAAGCTGTGGCGAAGTTGAGCAGCATACCCACCACGCCGATGCCCTGAGGTCCGATGCCAAAGCACCAGTTGGACATCCCCAGATAGACGCTCCCAATGATGTAGTAGGCGGTGAAGCTGATTCCAACAACCATACCTGCTGTGGCCGGGACTGTTCCGATGCGCTTGGAGAAGATCCCCAGTACCAGAGCAGGGAAGAAACTGGCGGCTGCCAGCCCAAAGGCAAAGGCCACCACCTGGCTGACAAATCCGGGGGGGAAGATCCCGAACAAGCCCGCAATCACGACGGCAAATCCAATCACCACCCGTCCCACCATCAGCCGGCGGGACTCGCTGGCGGCTGGATTGATGATCCGGTAATAAAGATCATGAGCCACGCTGGACGATATCACCAGCAACAGGCCGCTGGCCGTGGAAAGAGCGGCCGCCAGGCCCCCGGCCGCGACCAGTGCAATAATCCAGTTGGCCAGTTCCGCCATCTCGGGCGTTGCCAGGACAATGATGTCTCGATCCGGGCCGACCAGCCGCATCTCCCGGAGCACTCGCCTGCCGTCCACTCCCTCGGAGCCGTCGCTATCGATCCACTGCTGGTGCTCTGCCCGAATCTGGGCAAAACGCGCCGGGGCGAGCTGGCCTCTGCGGAAAACTTCGTTTTGGCTGAACTTTTCCGGGTCTTCCGGACCATAATATTCGACTCGGTCGTCGCCGTCGTCCAACCAGATAATGAGGCCGGTCTTCTCCCAGTTGTTGAACCATCCCGGCAGTTCCTGGGCACTCTGACCGTGCAGACTCTGGATCATGTAATAGCGGGCGAATGAAGCGGTGGCTGGAGCGGTCAGGTAAAGCATGGAAATGAAAAAGAGAGCCCAGAAGGCACTCCAGCGGGCCGCCTTCACCGTTTTGACCGTGTAGAAGCGCACGATGACGTGGGGCAGACCCGCCGTTCCCACCATCAGGGCCAACACCGTGCAAAAGACGTTGATCTTGTCCCAACTGCCGGTAAAAGCCTCGGTGTAAGCGGCAAAGCCCAGATCGCTGTGAATCTGATCCAGCTTGTCCAGCAGATACACGCCCTCACCCAGCAGATTGCTTCCCATCCCGATCTGGGGAATGGCATGTCCGGTGAGGCGAATGCTGATGGCGATGGCGGGAATGAGAAAGGCCGTGATCAAAACCCAGTATTGCGCCACCTGGGTCCAGGTGATCCCCTTCATCCCGCCCAGGGTGGCATAGATGAAGACGATGGCCATGCCAATGGTGACCCCGACGTTGATGTCCACCTCCAGGAAACGAGAAAAAACGATGCCCACTCCCCGCATTTGTCCGGCCACATAGGTGAAACTCACGAAGATGGCACACAGAACTGCAACCAGTCGGGCCATATTTGATTCGTAGCGATCCCCGATGAAATCAGGAACGGTGTAGTGACCGAATTTTCTGAGATAGGGTGCCAGCAAGAGGGCCAGGAGCACGTAACCTCCTGTCCAGCCCATCAGGTAGACTCCACCGGCATAACCCATGGTGGCAATCAGTCCCGCCATGGAGATGAAAGAGGCGGCGCTCATCCAGTCCGCAGCGGTGGCCATGCCGTTGGCAATAGCCGGCACTCCGCGCCCGGCCACGTAAAATCCCTGGGTATCACGCACGCGAGACAGCCATGCGATAATGAGGTAAAGGCTGAAGCTGATGCCCACGAACAGGAATGTCCAGGATTGAATACTCATTTTCTACTGGGAGTCCGAGACCACATCACCCTTTCGCAACCGGCTCAGCTCGGCTGAGTGTGCGCTGTCCAGATGGTTCAATAAAACGGCATATACCAGAATCAGCAGGACGAAAACAACAATACTTCCCTGGTGTGCAAACCAAAAACCCAGAGGAAAACCGCCCAGACTGAAGCGGTTGAGCAGGTCGGCTAGAAGCACTCCGCAACCCAAACCCACCACTGCCCAGATGATTAGCAGCACCACCATGATCAGCACATTTTTGCGCCAATAACGGTCAATGGATTCCACGATGCGCGGATCACGCAGATCGGTTTTTTCTGGAATCTTGTCCTGGCCCATGGCATCCCTCAACACGGAGTCTCAGTTCGACGAGTGATCTTACTCCATGAGGTCGCCGGGGACAACCAAACCACGGAGACACGGAGAAGAAGTTCACCACAGAGACTCAGAGACACAGAGATAGAGAAGCCTGAGTCAGGGCGGGACGGCCGGGTGCCGTACTGCTGTCGTGCGGTGGTCTGTCGGTCGGAATCGGCGCACTGAGGCGCCTCCCACATTCCGGACCTACCATTCTGGATTTCCTTCTGGCTCCTGCCTCCTGACTCCTGTCTTCTGTCTTCTGTCTTCTGTCTTCTTTCACTTGAAACCACGATCGAGGTGTGAAATAAGTGATCTAGGAGGATCACTATGCGTCTCATGAATCAAAACAGGGGTGGTTGGTTGGGTGTTTTTCTGATAGTGCTGGGTCTGACCCAGGTCGCTGCCTTGCAGCTGGGCCTCCGGACGGCCGATGAATGGGTGGAAATTCTGGAGAGGGATCAGCGAGTCTCCGGCTTGAAGATAGAGGAAGTGGTGGCTCGTCTGGGGCTCGAACCGGGTGATCAGGTGGCTGATATCGGGGCGGGAACCGGTGTTTTTTCCGGTCCGCTGTCTCAGGCTGTGGCCCCGGGTGGAACTCTTTACGCAGTCGAAATCGATCAGGAACTGCTGGATTATGTGAACGACCGGGCGGGCAGGGAAAACCTCACCAATATCACCACCGTTCTGGGAGAGTTCCAGGATCCGAAATTGCCTAGCAGGGAACTGGATTTAATCTTTTTCCATGACGTCCTTCATCACATCGAAAATCGGCAGCAATATTTAGAGGTGACCGCTTCCTATCTGAAGCCGGGTGGACGCATCGTGGTTATCGATATGATCAAGGGCCACCCTGAGGCGGGTCACCGCAACCAGCCCGAGATGCAGATCAGTCCGGATGACGTGAAGCAGTGGATGGAGGCAGTGGGTCTCCGCCTGGTGGAAGAAGTTGATGATCTTTTTGAAAACAAGTTTTTTGTCTCCTATGAACGGTAAAAAAGTAATTAATAATAACTAGTTAAAACAACTACTGTAAAGTGAAAAATTCACTCGGAGGATGAACTGATGAACAAAATCTTATCCGGTTGCTTTCTCTTCCTATTTTCGACCGCCGTCGGGTTTTCCCAGGAGATTCCAGATTTGGTTGCCCAACAGGGCTATGCCGACACCATTGTCGTCAACGGGAAAATTGTCTCGATGGACGACCGGAGCATTGTCCCGGACACGTCTGGAAACATCTATCAGGCCATGGCCATCAAGGACAAAAAAATCATGGCTCTGGGAACCGAGGTCGAGATACGTGGCCTCGCATGGGCCAGTACCCGGGTCCTGGACGTGGGCGGCAGAACCGTCATTCCCGGCCTGGTTCAGACCCATTATCATACCTTTACCAGTGCCGGCAGTATGTATGGCCCCCAGGTCGGTCTGGTGGATCCCAGTATCAAGCTCACCATGGAAGCCGAGAGCACGGCGGAGGCCACCGCCAAGAAACTGAGAGATGTCCTGGTCAATGCCATCGAGGCCCAGAACATTGCCGAGGGAAGATGGATCACGGTTTCGTTATTCGAATCCAGAGATAACGCTCCAGGTACGGCCCGTACCTGGCTTTATCAAGGACGGCTCAACAAGAGACAGATCGATGGAGTCACTACCAGCAACCCGGTGCTGGTCACGACCCGTCTTCAGGGGATCTTCAACAGTGCAGCCGTCTCGGAATTGACCGAGGTCTTTCCGGACTGGGAGGAGAGTACCGATCTGGAGAATCGTCCGGGAGCCGGCAATGATGGATACGCTGCCGTTCCCGAAATCCATGGAATGACCTGGGAGTATTGGTGGAAGGATGAGCCCATCGACAAGTTGGCCGAGACGCTTTGGCTGCGCGGCCAGGATGTGATCAGTGAAGGCATCACCACCGTGGCTACCCGCATACTCTTTCCCAGAGTGGTCGCTGCTTATCATCACCTCAATCGAGAAAACAGGCTGCCCCATCGGTTGGCCTACTACATCGAATCGCAACGAGGAAACTTCTGGAACCTGAAATCCATTCATGAGTTCTACAAGGGGACGGGTGCTCCCTGGACGAGCCATTCCAGCGGCGGCGAGATGATGTGGCTCAACGGCATGTGCAACGAAATCTGGGATTCCATCTACAATGAAGTGTGCCTGGGCCCGGACATGCCCAATGCCCCTGCCGAAATTAAGGCCCGCGAACGGTGTCCGGCTCCGGGAACCAAGCCTTGGGAATCCTACAAGGAAGCGATCGTGCATGGCTGGCGTCCCGTTCAGGGCCACGCCACCTCCAGTCATGGAGCCCGGCTCTACATCCAGATGATGGAACAGGCCATGAAGGAAGGCGGTTACTCGGTGGAATATATGCGCGGCCTCCGAACCACCCTGGAGCACAATATTTTACTGGGCAACGTTCCCGATGTGATGGAAGGGATCAAGAAGTACGGGATCATCATCAACGTCAACATGGGAATGCTGGCGGGGGTGCCTCAGAACATCAAGGACTATGGTGAGGAACTGAGACCCTTTGCCATGCCGGTCAAAACCTGGATCAACGACGGAGTCCGGGTGACCTTTGAGGCTTCAGGGACTGATTTTTGGACGCCCATTCACACGCTGATTACTCGAGAGGTACAGCTGAGGCCGGAGATCGGCGGCGCTCCGTCAGATGCGCCTTTGGGCAAGGTAACGCTGCTTCCCGGCGAAGGAGTGGATCGGGTCACGGCCCTTAAGATGGCCACCACCTGGGCCTCTGAGTACATGCTTGCCGAGGACACCATTGGAACGCTGGAGCCGGGCAAATACGCTGACTTTGCCGTACTGGACAAGGATTTTTTCACCATCCCGGTGAGTCAGATTCTGGACCTGGAAGTGGTGGCGACCGGTCTGAGCGGTGAGATCGTCTACGGACAGGACCAGCTGAGTTCTGGAAACTAAGAAGAGAGTATTTAGAATTCAGAATCCAGAAAGGGAAAGTTCCTGGGTTCAGGTTTGAATCTGTTTTTCGGATTTGGGACTTCGGATTAGGAATTATCCTTCCGGAATTGGCGCGGGGCTTCGTTCTTCCTTCCGTGAAGCGTGGAACGCGCTGGTCGAAGACCAGCGTCCGAAGCATCTTCCACACTCCGGAATTTCGGCTGGATCAAGCGTTGCACTAGTAGGGGCGCACGACCGTGCGCCCTTCTTGGCTTCACAGTCCTTGCTGTGGGCGCACCCAGTGCGCCCCTACTGATCAGTTGTTGTTCGCAGCCTGGTTCTTCAGGCTAACGAGGCAATACAGCGCAATCACCAGGGCCAACAAGGCAATTCCCATCGCGCTCATCTCAACCGGACCAGCTGTCAAGAAGGGCTCTGGTTCCACTGTCACGGTTGGGAAGGGGTTGTTGACCCCCTCGCCGCGCTTCTCGTTCCACCAGACCACGCTTCCATCGGTGTATTTCTGCCAGGAGACGAAAGGATACACACCCGGTTGTTTCGGCACGTTCACTCGCATGAAAATCATCTGGAAGGTCATGGGGAGAGCTCCCTCATCCAGGGCTGTCCAGTAAACCTTCTTGATCTGTTCTTCTTCGTTCAACTCCACATGGAGTTTCCAATCGGGTACATCTTCAAAGGTCAGATCTCCGCCGTTTGCAATCCACTGCTCATCGACCTCAAAACCCAATTCAACCACCGG
>JAYZBY010000078.1:0-12146 GCA_036338555.1 Acidobacteriota bacterium
ACACCTTGGCGGCTTCAAAGGCCCTGGACGCAGTGACCTTGCCGGTCAACATCGCCGTGCCAGGGACCTTGTTTTCAAGGAGGCCGGTGGGTGCCTCATTCTGAGTTGAACCGCAACCGGGCAGTAGAAGCAGGCCCATAAGGACGAAAAGGGAAGTTTGTTTTTGTTGCATGATCTCCCTCCTTGGAGTGGGTGGATAGCTATTGTAACTTTCTGGCCCGAGAAGGGCGAGTGCTTTGTCTAATAGCTGCGACTTGAATGGGGAATTATGGTTTCTTCAAGGAGTTCGGGCTTCTTGTTCTTGATGGGCGGCGGAGGACCCTCGGACCTTGAGTCGCCGCCTGAATTTACAGCCGTGAATTGATGCTAGTTTATCGTGGGTAAGTGCACCCCCTCCATTATACCTACCATAAATCCCTGTAACTAATTGATGTGGCTTGCTTTAATGGAAATCATCAGAAATTCGGCTCTTTCGGTCCTGACTGTTCGTCATTCGAGCAGCTACAGTACCTGTTTCATCACCACCAAGGCAGTTTAACTTCAGGACACAGAGCGTATGAGCCTGCAGGGCACAAGGCATAGGTGTCTTGCCGGCTCAAACTTGTTTTTCTTTGGGCCTTTTATGTCTTGGTGGTGAACTTTTCACCTTAGTGGCCTGGTGGTGATGGACCCCGATCTTCAAAAAAAAACTTGGTTTTTCTTGACATAGGGCTAATTTGGACTAAAATAGATCAAACAGGGTACTACAGGACTTGATGTCTGGACTGGGTGGGGTGTATTTGAATGCTCAGGGGCAATTTTACGGCGAAGTTGGATTCTCAGGGACGGGTGAAGATCCCCACCGCCCACCGCAAATTGATTCAGGAGGAGTATGGGTTCGATCTTTACGTTACCAGCATCACCGGGGAGAACCTGCTCATCTATCCCATGAGGGAGTGGGAGGAAATCGAAGCCAGGTTGCTGGAGCCGCCCAAGATGCTGCCCGAGAAGGTAAAATTCCTGCGCCACACCAATTACTACGGACAGGTCGCCAGCATGGACAAACAGGGAAGAGTGTCCATCCCGGCTCACCTTCGCGAAGCGGCTGGAATCCGTGGCGAAGTGGCGGTGATGGGTTACCTCACTTATCTTCAAGTGTGGAACCGGGAACGGTTCGAAGAGCTCCTCAAGACGGATCCCTACACCGACAAGGATGCAGCTGCTCTGGCGGATCTGGGTATTTAACATGATCGGCGTTGTTGTGGAACACTTACCGGTTCTACTCGATGAGGTTTTAAAGCTCCTGCAGGTCAGGAAAGAGGGGGTTTACGTGGATTGTACCCTGGGATTGGGGGGCCATTCCGAAGCCATCCTTTCCCGGCTGGAGGGAACGGGTCAACTGATCGCCCTGGATTGGGATCAGGAGGCGCTCGAAGAAGCCTCGGATCGGCTTGGGGGTCGGCATGGCAATCTTCAGATCTTGCATGAGAGCTTCCAGAATCTGCCTCAGCTTCTGAACGGCCTTCAGATCCGGGCCCTGGATGGATGTCTGATGGATCTGGGTGTTTCCTCACTCCAGCTGGATTCGCCGCCACGGGGATTCAGCTTTCGGCAGGAAGGTCCCCTGGACATGCGAATGGACCCTCGGTCCGAGACTACGGCCGCCGATCTGATCGATCAGCTGCCGGAGGAGGAGCTGGCCCAACTTTTCCATCGCAACGGGGAAGAGAAGGCCGCTCGAAGGATCGCTGCTGCTGTGGTTGAGCACCGCCGCCACTCTCCCATTGACACCACCACTGAGCTGGCCCGGGTTGTCGAGCAGGTCAAGGGCCCGGGACGCGGGCGGATCCATCCGGCTACCCAGGTATTTCAGGCCTTGAGGATTGAGGTCAATTCGGAGCTGGCTGAACTGGAGAGTGCTCTTCAAGCCGTGATCTCTCTGCTCAAGCCTGGCGGACGACTGGTGGTGATCTCTTTTCACAGTTTGGAAGATCGAATCGTCAAGAATGTGTTTCGAAAAGCGGCCGGTCGCTGTGTGTGTTTCCGCCCCCGGGAAGTGTGCAACTGTCCGCGAATCACCGAGGTGAAAGTGCTGACTCGAAAGCCGGTCACTGCCTCTGAGCTGGAGGTTCGGGACAATCCCCGAGCGCGAAGTGCCAAGCTTCGGGCAGTGGAGAAAGAGGGTTAAAATGGTAGATTGTCATAGCCAGAAACTAAGCAACCGTCCGGTCGGTGCCGACGACCGGGCCACCCTTTCTGAAATCGCCCGATGGGTTACCGTGGGCGCCCTCTTCGTTTGTCTCATTGTGGTCTATGCCTGGTCGCATAATGAGATTCTCGGCATTCACTACCAGATGGAACAACTCAAGAAGGAAAGCGATGAGTTGCGAGAAATCAACGCTGCCCTTCGGGCCGAGTATTCCTCTCTCATCAATCCGGAAAGTGTTGAATATAAAGCCTCGGAATTGGGCCTTGTCGCTTCCAACCAGGTCGAGGTCAGAATCCTTGACTCCAGGCGGAGGGAAGTCCAGACCTCCGAAAGGATGGTCGCTCAGTCCAATCTTCAGCGAAAGACCTTGTATGAATGAAGGGCACTGCCAAAGATAAAAAAAACACCTCCCTGATCTATCGCCTCCTGGGCATCTACCTTCTGCTGGGCGTCTGGAGTCTGATACTGGTCGGGCGTCTGGTCCAGCTACAACTCTACAACAGCCCCGAGTATCGCCTGAAAGCGGAACAGCAGCAGATCGGGTTTATCGAACTGAGCCCCCAGCGAGGCGATATATTGGATCGCCACCTGGACGAACTGGCCATCAGTGTCAGGATCGATTCGGTATTTGCCCATCCTCGAGAAGTCGTTGAACCACTCCTGGCAGCCAGGGCTCTGGCCGGGGTACTGGAAAAAGACGAACACGAGCTTTACCAGCGGCTCATCGGGGATCGTCCTTTTGTCTATCTGGGCCGTAAGATTCCACCCCGCCAGGCCGAGCAGATCCGAGAACTGGATCTGGAGGGTATTTACTTTCAGGAAGAAACCAAACGATTTTATCCGGGCCGGGATCTGGCTGCCCATGTGCTGGGATTCACGGGCCTGGACAACGAAGGACTGGCCGGCCTCGAGTACCTGTACAACGATTCCATCAAGGGAAAAAAGAGCCGGGTGCGTCTTCGCTTCGATGCTAAACGCCACAGTTACCAGAGCGACGCGAGATCCGATCAGTCTGAAGGTAATACCATTGTTCTCAATATCGACAGCGCCATCCAGTACATCGCCCAACAGGTCTTGAACGAGACGGTGGTCTCGACTGAGGCGGTCAACGGAAGCGTTGTGGTTATGGATCCTCGAACGGGTGAGGTCCTGGCCATGGCTTCTTATCCGGTCTTTAATCCTAATCGCTACGCTGATTACCTCCCTGAGGACCGTCGCAACCGAGCGATCCTGGACATCATCGAGCCGGGCTCCACTTTCAAGATGGTGACCTTCTCCGCCGTGCTCAACGAAGGGTTGGGCGAACCGTCCGAAATCATTGACTGCGCTGTGGACACCCTCAGCATTGCCGGTAGGAGGTACCGGGAGGCCGTCCGCGCCTATGGGCTGCTCACGTTCAATGAAGTATTGGCCAAGTCCAGTAATATCGGAACCATCAAGCTGGGCCTGCGGCTGGGTGATGAGACGCTCTACCAATACATCCGCGACTTCGGATTCGGGAAGAAAACAGGCATCGATTTACCCGGAGAACAGGCCGGATTGCTGCGTCCTCCCTCTCAGTGGTCCAGGGTCTCAATTGGAGCCCTGTCCATCGGACAGGAGATCGGAGTAACTTCCCTTCAGTCCCTACGAGCCATGGCGGCTATCGCCAATGGAGGATATCTAGTGGCTCCCAGAGTGGTGCGCCACATTCTAACGCCCGAAGGCGATATTTTCTATCAACCTGAAGGCTCCAGAGAACTGATTCTTGATCCGGACACCGTCACCCAGATGAAGGAGGCGCTCGCTCTGGTAACCGTGGAAGGGACCGGGAAGCAAGCGCGGTTGACCGGCTACTCTGCGGGAGGGAAAACAGGGACGGCTCAGAAGTTTGTTGATGGGCAATATTCCGATACCCGCTTCATCGCTTCCTACCAGGGGTTTGCACCGCTCGAGGAGCCCGCACTGGCTGCCATCATCGTGATCAACGAACCCCGGGGACATTATCATGGCGGCCAGGTTGCGGCGCCCGCATTCAGGCAGATCATGGAGCGTTCCCTCATTCATCTCCGCGTTCCGAGGGATGAAAGTCCGGAACGGGAAGAACCACCTGTCCCTCAAGGGGGCAGGGAACTTGCCGACTCCGGGAGTGTCTCATTAAAGGAGGAACAGATCCCAGTGGAGCACCTGGAAAAGACGGTCCTGCAACTCATGGAGGAGAGTCCTTCGAGCCAGGAACCCCAGGGTGCCATCACGGTCGAGATCGGTACCTTTGTGCTGCCCGATTTTTCCGGACTCAGTTTGAGGCAGGTGGCCCGGGAGTTTTCCCAACTGGGTCTCCGCTTGAAGGTTTCCGGCAGGGGAGTCGCCGTGGGTCAGAGGCCTCCAGCCGGAAGCACGGTCTCGAAAGATATGGTCTGCGAAGTCTTTTTTTCAAATACGGGAGAACATGCGTCTTCAAGAGTTGATCTCCAGTCTGCCGCCCGATTCAGTACGAGCGCCCGCTAGGGAAATGAATCCTGAGATTCGGTCGCTCGATTACGATTCCCGGCGGGTAAAAGACGGATCGCTGTTTTTTGCCGTCCAGGGGGAACAGACGGATGGGCACCTCTATATCGACGAGGCTATCCGGAAAGGGGCCGTTGCGGTCGTTTCGTCTCGTCCGGCAACTGCTGATTCGGAGGTTGCTTGGGTACAGGTGGAGGCCACACGGCCCAGCATGGGCATGCTGGCCGCGCAATTCTACCAGCATCCTTCGCGCCGATTGCAACTGGTGGGAATCACGGGAACCGACGGCAAGACCACCACCGCTTTCTTGGTCCACTCGATTTTGGAGAGACAGAGTCCGGCTTTGTTGATGGGAACCATCAAGGCCAAAATAGGGGAGTGGGAGTCCGAATCAGAGCGGACCACTCCGGAGGCGGTGGACATCCAGGCCATCCTGGACCGGGCACTCGAGTCGGGGTGCACGGCAGGTGTCATGGAGGTGTCTTCACATGCCCTCTTTTTCCACCGTGTCTATCAGTGTCGGTTTCCGGTGGCCGTTTTTACCAACCTCAGTCAGGACCACCTGGATTTTCACGACAGCCTGGAGGAATACTTTCAAGCCAAATGTCTGCTTTTTCAAGAGCGCTACAATCCGGGCCTCCGCTATGCGGTCGTCAACCGCGATGATCCCTTCGCTGAGCGCATCCAATTGGCACCCGCCGTCCAACGGCTGACCTTTGGATTTGCCGAAGATAACGATGTCTATCCACTTTCTCACGGGACTTCCCTGGAGGGGACCCGGGTGGAGTTGAAGTGGTTCGATCGGAGGCTCTCGCTGGTCAGTTCCCTGGCCGGTGAACACAATCTTTACAACATCATGTCCGCTGCCATCGCAGCCCGTTGTGTGGGTGCAAGCGACCAACAGATCGGTGAGGGCCTGGAACAGATGGAGCAGGTGCCGGGGCGGTTTGAAAGGGTGGAGACGCAAGGACCATCCACCGTGATTGTCGATTACGCACATACCCCGCATGCCCTGGAGAACGTTTTGCGTTTGTGCCGTCAACTGGCCCCGGGTCGTGTGATTTGCGTGTTTGGATGTGGTGGGGATCGCGACCGGGAAAAGCGTCCTCTGATGGGGGCCATCGCCGTCCGCGATGCCGATCGGGTCATTGTGACTTCGGACAATCCCAGGTTTGAAGATCCCGCCCGGATTGCCCTGGAAATTCAAGAGGGAATCCCGCCCCAGGCCACTCACTGGGAGACCATTCTGGATCGCCGCCAGGCCATTGCCAGAGCTCTCGAGGAAGCCGGCGAAAAGGATATGGTTCTGCTGGCCGGCAAGGGGCATGAGGTTTGCCAGCACATCCAAGGGGAAACTCTTCCCTTTGACGACCGGGAAGTGGCCAAGGAGGTCGCTTGATTGACTTGTCCGTAGCGGAAGTCGCGGAAGCTCTGGGAGCAAGGATCAGGGGAGATGCCGGCTCCCTTTCCGGTCAGGCCTTTCCCGGTGTTTCCATTGACAGTCGCACCATTCGAAAAGGCGAGTGTTTTGTCGCCTTTGAAGGCAAGCGATTTAACGGGCACGAATTTGTGGAGGAGGCGCTCATCAAGGGAGCCTCGACGGTCATCCTCTTACTAGGAACAGCCCGTCCTGCCGACTGGGAGGATCGCCTATTTTTGGAGGTCAACGATACCCAGGCGGCTCTTCAAACGCTGGCCCACTTTATCCGCCAAAGGTGGGGAAAATCCCTGATTGCGATATCGGGAAGCGTGGGGAAGACCACCACCAGAGAATTTACGGCGACCCTTCTGGAACGCCGATTCAAGGTGGTTCAGTCGCCCGGCAATCTGAACAATGAAGTCGGAGTTCCCCTTTCCCTGCTACGGATATCCGCAGAGCATGAGTTGGCCATCCTGGAGCTGGGGATGAGTCACCCGGGGGAGATCCGGATTTTGACACGGATTTGTGCCCCCGATGCCGCCATCCTGACCAACGTTGCTTCAGTACACGCTGAGTTCTTTACGGACCTGGATGAGATCGCCTCAGCCAAGGGGGAGATCCTGGAAGGACTGTCTCCTGAAGGCAGGTACTTCTTCAATGC
Organism: Acidobacteriota bacterium; assembly: GCA_036338555.1. Classification (GTDB taxonomy): domain Bacteria; phylum Acidobacteriota; class UBA6911; order RPQK01; family JADFOI01; genus JAPYTY01. Next base: position 6,757 of record JAYZBY010000078.1, read on the forward strand.
CGATGATCCCAGGTTGTGTTCTCTGGCTTCCGGCTATGGGGGAAAGAAGATCTCCTTCGGCCTCGATCATCCGGCTGACATCAGAATTTCAAATTACCGGTTCAAGAACCTCGAGGAGATGAGTTTCGACATCAAGCTTGAGGAAGAACCTTTTAGTGCGACTGCTTCTTTTGTGGGCAGGCATTTTCTTTACAACATCGCTGCGGCAGTGGCGGTAGCCGCCAGCTTCGGTCTTTCCTCTGACGAAATCATCGAAGGGATCTCCCGATTGAAGGTTCCCCCCATGCGGGGCCAGATTCTTCGGTTCAGCCGGGGAAAGGAGGATCCCATCACCGTTTGGGATGATTCTTACAACTCCAGTCCCCTGGCGCTGAATGCTGTATTGGAAACGGTGGGAAAAATGGGGGGGTTCCGGCGCAAAATTCTGGCTTTGGGAGAAATGCTTGAGTTGGGGCCGCAGGCTGCCGAACTCCATCGTCAAGCCGGTCATTCCGTAGCTCGCAGCAGTGCGGATTATCTGGTGACGGTGGGTGAAGGAGGAAGCTACATTGGGCAGGGTGCCCGGGAGAAGGGCTTTCCTCCAGAAAAGAACATCCACTTTGAAAGCTCCCAGGAGGCCGCTGAATTCCTGTTCGAGCATCTGGTTCCCGGTGAATTTCTTCTGGTGAAGGGTTCACGCGGGGTCGGCATGGATCGAGTCGTACGTAGACTCGAGGAGAGGGGTGAGGATTGATCTATCACCTGGTTTATCCTTTCGTTGATGAGTACACGGTTCTCAACGTGGTGCACTACATCACCTTCCGCACCGCCTATGCCTCCTTGACCGCTCTGATGATCAGCCTGCTGCTGGGTCCCTGGGTCATTGCCAAGCTGCGTCAATTTCAGATCGGCCAATACATTCAGGAAGAGGCCCCCAAGAATCACCATGGGAAGGTGGGAACTCCCACCATGGGAGGGGTGCTCATCGTCATCAGTATCATCATTCCCACGCTTCTTTGGGCGGATCTCACCAACCTTTATGTCTGGGTGGCCCTGGTGTCGATGCTTCTTTTCGCCCTGGTGGGCTTTATGGATGACTATTTGAAGGTCGTCAACCAAAGGTCGCTGGGACTGCGGGTCGTCCAGAAGCTGATTCTGCAGGGTCTGATCGGACTGGGAATTGCCTTGACCTTGATCGCCTTGAAGGGAGCCAACCTTTACTCCGGGTCTCTGAGTGTCCCTTTTTTCAAACGGTTCACTCCCGATATGGATCTGATGATCCTGGGTGCGTCGACTTTCATACCGTTGATTCTCTTTACCCTGCTGGTTATCATCGGAAGCAGCAATGCCGTGAATTTGACGGACGGTCTGGATGGACTGGCGTCCGGGCTGGTCATAATCGCGGCCTCGGCACTGACCGTTCTCACCTATGTGACAGGTCACGCCGATTTCGCCACCTACCTGGATCTGATCAAGAACACCTATGCCAGCGAGTTGACCATTTTTTGCGGTGCCATGGTGGGAGCCGCCCTGGGCTTTCTCTGGTACAACAGCTTTCCGGCTCAAATTTTCATGGGTGATGTGGGATCCATGTCCCTGGGAGGAGCGATTGGAACGGTGGCTGTGCTGATCAAGCAGGAGCTTTTGTTGCTTTTCATCGGGGGAATCTTCGTGGTCGAGGCACTCTCGGTGATAGTTCAGGTGGTGTCCTTCAAGGTGTGGGGCAAGAGGGTCTTTCTGATGGCTCCAATCCACCATCACTTCGAGCTAATGGGATGGAAGGAAACCAAGGTGGTGGTGCGCTTTTGGATTCTGGGATTGGTATTTGCCCTGTTTAGCCTGACCACCTTGAAGCTTCGGTAAGTCGGGAATGCAAGTAGAAGGAAAAAACGTTCTGGTGGTTGGATTTGCCCGCAGCGGACTCTCCGCCGCGAACTTCCTGCTGCGGCGAGGCGCTCAAGTCACGATCACGGATCGCAAGACTCCACAGGAATTGGAGGACGCCATCGCCCAGCTGGTGAAGCCCGCCCAGCTCTCTTTGGGTACCCATCGCCGGGAGGATTTTCTGCGGTCCGACTTCATCATCCTCAGTCCGGGCGTCCCCTCCGATCTGCAGGAATTGCTGGATGCCAAAAACCGAAATATCCCCGTCTACAGCGAAGTGGAACTGGCCTATCGTTTTCTCAAGGGGCGTCTTATCGGGGTGACCGGGTCCAACGGAAAAACCACCACTACCACCTTGATCGGCCAACTGCTTGAAACCGCCGGCCTGGATCGAGTGGTGGCGGGCAATATCGGGTCTCCCCTGATTCAGAGTCTGGAGCATCCCGCCGGAGTCGGGTCATCTTCTACCACCTATGTGGTGGAACTCTCCTCTTTTCAATTAGAGAATATCGAACAATTCAGATGTGATATCGCGATGGTTCTCAATGTCAGTCCCGATCACCAGGATCGTTATCGGGACTTCAATGACTATCTCAGGGCGAAACAGCAGATCTTTCTCAATCAGTCAGGGGAGCATCATGCCGTCCTGAACGCGGATGACCCTCACACCCTGAAGATGTCAGCCGACCGCTGCGCCATGGCCGTTCTTTACAGCCGCACCCAGGCGCTGGAACAGGGAGTTTTTCTTGACGACCAAAGGATTCAGATCGCCTGGAAGGGTGAGAAAATTGATTTCATGGCGGCCGGTGAGGTACGGCTTCGGGGGAGCCACAATCTGGAGAATGTCCTGGCAGCCACTGCGGCCGGATTCCTTTGCGGCGTCGACCAGGAGGCCATGAGGGAGACTTTTCGAAACTTTGCAGGGGTGGAGCACCGTCTGGAACTCGTCCGGGACCTGGGAGGCGTGGCTTTTTACAACGATTCCAAGGCCACCAACGTCCAGTCCACGCTTCAGGCTCTGAGGGCCTTTAGCGAGCCGCTGGTCCTCATCATGGGAGGTCTGGACAAGGGAGCGGACTTCAGCGCCCTGACTCCTTTGATCAACGAGAAGGTGAAACGGCTGATCTTGCTGGGAGTTGCCGGCGACAGGATCGAAGCTGCTCTGGGGGAGGGTGTCCCCACGATTCGAGCCCGGGAAATGCGCCAGGCGGTCCAGCTGGCTCACGGTCATGCTGTTTCAGGCGATGTAGTGGTTTTGTCGCCGGGGTGTGCCAGTTTTGACATGTTTGAAGACTTCGAACATCGGGGGCGAGTGTTCAAGGAGGCGGTTCACGCCCTGTGAATAGAAGTGTAGGGGCGTGCGGACGTACGCCCTTCGGTCAGCTGGCAGGGTCCCCAGGATAAGGGCGCACGGCTTGTGCGCCCGTCAATGAACCTGCGGTGCTAGGGGAGACAAACAGATGGGAAACAAGATTCCATATGATCAGGGGTTGATTGCAGTGGTCCTGGCCCTGGTGGGGTTTGGTCTGATCATGGTCTTTAGTACCTCCACCGTGGTCTCGGGTGAATTGTACGGATCTCAGAGCTGGATATTCACCCGCCAACTGGTGCTGGTCATTGTAGGCCTTCTGGCCTTGATGGTGACCATGAAAATCGACTACCACTTTTACCGGCGGCCAGAAGTGGTCTACTGCGCTTTGTTAGGGAGCGGAGCACTTCTGGTGTACATCTTGTTTACGCCTATTTCCAGTGGCGTTCAGCGTTGGATCCGGTTGGGCCCGGCCAGTTTTCAGCCTTCGGAGTTGGCCAAGCTGGCGGTGGTTCTTTTCACGGCATTTTATCTGGTAACCCGCCAGAAGCAATTTCACTCCTTTTGGCGGGGTTTGGTGCCCTACCTGGTTGTTGTAGGACCGGTGATCCTGCTGGTGCTGGCCGAGCCTGATCTAGGCACCGCCGCCAGCATTGCCCTGTCCGCAAGTCTGCTCCTGTTTCTGGGAGGCTTGCGTTATCGTTATTTGGTTGGGCTGATTTTGATGGCCCTGCCGGCGCTCTATTTTCTGGTGGTTCGCGTCCCCTACCGACTCAATCGTATCCTGGCATTCATTGATCCCGAGAAAGACCCCTACGGAATTGGCTATCAGATTCGTCAAAGTCTGATTGCGGTTGGTTCGGGTGGTTGGAACGGCTTGGGTTACGCCCAGGGGAAACAAAAGCTGTTCTTCCTGCCCGAACCCCACACCGATTTTATTTTTGCAGTGGTGGGCGAGGAATTGGGTTTCCTTGGGTGTGTGGCCCTGATTGTCCTGTTTTCACTGCTCTTTTGGAGAGGTGCTCGCATAGCGATGCGGGCGGACACTCCCTTCGGGACCTACCTGGGCCTGGGGATTGTGTGCATGATTGTTTTTCAAGCTTTCATCAACATGAGTATGGTGACCAGTCTTTTGCCGACCAAGGGACTTCCTCTCCCCTTTGTCTCGGTCGGCGGCTCTTCCATGATCATCACCATGGCGGCAGTGGGAATTCTGTTGAACATTTCACAACAGGGTTCGGGCTGGGTGACCCCAAGCTCAAACAGCAATGACGGATCCTTCTTCGGTTCCTCAGATGAAGGCGGGGGGCGCTACAGCAGAGGGGTGTGAGAAGTGCGGGCCACAATTGATTATGCTTGAGCGTGTTCTTTTTGCCGGAGGAGGAACCGGGGGCCATATCTTCATGGCCGTCGCGCTGGCTGAAGAATTGAAACGCCGGGACCCTAAAATCGAGGTGCTCTTTGTAGGCGTCCCGCAAGGCCTTGAAAAAAAGATCCTGCCGGAACTCTCATTCCCGCTCCAGACCATCAACATCGGGGGCTTAAAGGGGGTGGGATTATTCCAGATACTTCGCACACTGGTGCAGCTTCCCGGGAGCCTGGGAGCCTCTCGAAGGATCGTGCGGAGCTTCCTGCCTTCCATCATCGTGGGGCTGGGGGGATACTCCTCAGGTCCGGTCATGATGGCGGGGAAGGGCTTGGAATGCCCTTTGATCCTGATTGAACCCAATGTCTATCCAGGTTTCACCAATAGGGTCCTGAAAGGCTGGGTGGATGGGGTGGCCGTGGCTTTTGAGGAGACCGCCGAGTGGTTCGAAGAGAAGGCGCGGCTCACCGGAATCCCCGTGCGGCGGGAGTTTTTTGAGATCGGCTCCGAGATTATGGTGAGCGAACGGCTGCGGTTGCTGGTTTTTGGCGGTAGCCAGGGGAGTCGGCCCATCAACCAGATGGTCTGTGACGCCTTGCCGTTTTTGCCCTCCGACCAGTTCACCGTCGTTCATCAGACCGGCCCGAGGGATTTCCTGTCCGTTCAGGAGCAATACAACCAAGCGGGGGTGGAAGCTGAAGTCCTGGAGTTCATTCAGGACATGCCGACCTGCATGGCGGGTTGTGATCTGGTCCTCTCCCGAGCTGGAGCTTCCACCGTTGCCGAGATTGCCGCTGCCGGGAGGCCGGCCCTTCTGGTCCCGCTCCCCCAGGCGGCCGATGATCATCAGCG
>JAYZBY010000079.1:0-7585 GCA_036338555.1 Acidobacteriota bacterium
GGTAGAAGGGATCGTGGGAATATTCCCGGACCCATTTCAAGGAGACCACGCATCGTTCATACTTTTCGGCCAGCTTCCGGAACACCACCGTGGTGCCCTCATCCACTTCCAGTTGACTGGCGGCGATATAGCTCCGACGTCCGGTATCGACATAGTAGGAGTGAGAGATTGTCCGCTTTCCGCGTGTCAGACTCTCGGGAAACATTCCCAGCATAAAAAGAGTATGATCTCCGATTTGCTGGTAGTGAACTTTCTTGTGGCTGCGGGGCGCTTCACTCACCCCCTCGCACATGTCAACCAGGTATTCCAGGCTGTTACCGTCCTTATCCTTGAGTTCATACAGGTGGTTCACGTTGATGAACTGCATCGGCAGACCGGTCAGATAATCCAGCAAATCCTTGTCCGAATAGGGAGGACGGGCTCAAGGACCGATCGGCTACTCCGTGAAAGAGCTACCTCACCGGATGATGCTTGGAAATGCTGTTCGCCTCGTATTCCATAACCGTTGACGCCCCTTACTTAATCAATCGATTCCAGTTATCAAAAAGTTTACACTAGAGTTGTGACGGCAAACGGGTAGAGGGGCCGCTGCATCCTCGAGTGACTGACGACTTGCCGCCTTCTCCACACCGAGCCTGAGCGGGGTGTTTCTCGGCGCGCGAAGCGCGCTCCGTGGTATCTTTAAATTAAATGACGATTGAAAATCCGTTTCTGGTCAATATTCTGGTGTGGATCATGGCAGGTCTGATCCTTGTGCAGACCACCCTGCTGGTGTTGACGAATTTCATAGTGCGCCAGACAATCCGGAATATCGATCAGAGTCTGCATTCCTTCTCCCAGCAATCGGTCAAGGGAATGAAGATGATCCATCGGGGAATCGATGTGATTGAAGAGGTTCTTCCCAGGCTGCCTTCGGTCCAGGAGGCGATCGAAAGAAACGTGGAGGCAGTGGTTCAGGCAACCCAGACCGTCAGTCGCGCCATGAGTCGCGGAGTCGATCTGGCGCGCTACCAGGCAGCTGAAACCGAGAATGGAGTGGATTCCCTGCTGAGCATTCTGTCCCAACAGGTCTACAAGGCGCATGTGGCGGTATCTCACCCCTCACTTCGCCTTGCCACCATCATTCGCACCGGGATTGATCTCCTCAAACGGACTGTACGCCAGCCAGATCAACCACCTGCCTCACACCAACCGGATGACGAAGAAACTTTCGTGTAAGAAGAGCGCTGGTCTCCGCAAATGCGCGGCTGCTCTTACTGCCATCTGGCCAGAACAACCGAGGTGCGGACGAGTTCCGCATCCCTGAGAACCGTGATCCCAACCTCATCGCCTGGATTTTTCCCGGTCAGAGCCGAAGTAAAATCCCGTAAATCCAGGATCGGTCGGCCTTCAAAGGCCACTAATACATCCCCGTCCTTCAAACCTGCTTTGGCGGCGGGGGAACCTTCCACGATCCTTTCGAAGCGAACCCCACCCAGACTCCAGGCCACGTCCAGCATGGTTCCAAAACGAGGGCGGGATGACCGCCTCGCACCCCGCCCGCGGAAAGGCCGGCGACGAGTCTCCACGAATTCAAACGGTTCCTGAAAATCGGCCACCCGTTCGACCGTTCGATGAACCACATGGATGATCTCCCGGGTTGCGGCGACCTGGATACGCTCCCAGTCATCGGAAGGTCGATGGTAATCGCTGTGAAGACCGGAGAAAAAAAAGAGCACCGGAACCCTCTTGGAGGCAAATGAGAGATGATCACTGGAGCCTCGCGAATCCTCCGAATAGGAAAACTCAAGCGAAGAGGTCTCCCTTATTTCGTCCAGAAGAGGCCTCCATTCGGCCGCGCTGCCCACCCCACCGATTAAAATGTCCCCATCACTGCGTCCGATCATGTCCATGTTGATCATGGCAATGGAATCCTCCAGCGGAAGGGTGGGGTGCTCTGTATAGTACCGGGACCCCAGCAGACCCAGTTCCTCCCCGGCAAAGGCAATGAAAAGCAAGCCGTGTCGCGGAGAGCTTTCTGAAAACTCCTGGGCCAGCTGCATCAATCCGGCCGTTCCTGAGGCATTATCGTCGGCACCATTGTGGATCTGACCCTTCAAATCAGGCGCCAGGGCCCCATTGAGACCCAGGCCCAGATGATCGTAGTGGGCACCCAGGATGATGATCCTGTCGGTCTGTCCCGGAATGAAGCCCAACACATTTCTTACGGTGCGGCGCACCTTGATCAAATCCAGGTCGATGGCACCCACGTAATCCAGAGCAAGGGTCTGAGGTGTGAGTTGGCTGCTGATCAGGCCCGTGATCTCATCCGGATCGAGTCCACTTTCACTTAACAGCCGCTGCCCCCACCCCCGGGTGAGCCGAACGCTATGAATCCCCAGGGGTGTCACCTGTGTTCCCTCCGGCGGACTGGAAACAACCTCCGGATGGTTGAAGTCATCGGACAATAAAATCACAGCGGCCGCCCCTCGAGAGCGGGCGTTCATGATCTTGTACAGTGGCGTGGCGTAGGGCGTCATTTCATTGCCGGCAAACACGCTTCCCTCAACTTTTTCCTGGGGTTCGTGCTCGAAGGCCACCACGATCTTGCCCTCCACATCCAGATCGCCGTAGTCGTCATAATCCAGTTCGGGCGCCGTGATTCCATACCCCACAAAGACCAGTGGGCCTTCCACCCGATTGTCAGGACCTGAAGTCAAAGGAACGTAGTCCTCTCCAGGCTCCAACAGCATGGGACCGTCCTTGAATTGAAAGGTGATTTGATTTCGAGAACCCAGGCCCTGTCCCAGCGTCAGTTCGAATTCCTGGAAATAGGTATCTCCCTCTCCCGCAGGCAAAAGCCCCGCTTCCCGATAATGCTCGGCGATGTATCGGGCGGCTTGTTCCAGTTCTTCGCTCCCATTCCCCCGCCCCTTCAATTCATCGGATGCCAGGTAGCGCAAATGCTCCATGAAAGGTTCGTCGTGCCCGGACTGGGCCGGCGCCGCGACAACCATCCCCAGACAGACAGCGGCGCCAAGGAACATGCGCAGGTGTTTTTTTTCAATGATTCGCTTCACGCTTTCAACCTTTTCCTATATAACCACAACGGCACAAAAGACACAAAACAAGGCCCGGATTCGGCAAAATTGGAGTTCTCCCTGTGAAGTTGATCAAGGCAATCCGCTACAAGAATATTGACGAAGCGGAAGAGGCGCTCTCCACAGTGATGGAAGGAGCATTTCGGCTGTTCGATGACGACGGCGAAGACCCTCAAGGCTTGCTCACCGTGGTGCCGGATGATGAGATCGAGGAGAAGCTCTTTTACCGCCTGGTCGATGCCCGCAACGGAATCCTGCTGGAGGTGGAAAAAATTGCCTACTCCGGCTACGGTCCCCCGGCTGAAGAGGAAGACTACATGGGATTCATCAGCCGGAAAATCGCCTATGTTTTAAAAGGCTGTTGCCTTCCAATTGAAATCAAAAAGTGTCCCCAAGGCGCCCAGGACATTCACCATCTGGAGGCAATGGTCCTGGACAGGGAGCACCCCATTGACCCGGAACAGCTGGCCAAGAGATTGGAGCTTCCCTCCAACTGGGACTTTGATCACCTCTTTGAGCTGATCCTTCAGGGTAACTCCACGGCGGAGGAAATCGACCAGCTGATTCACCGGGATATCCAGTGAGGTGGCTCGTCGCTCCCAACACAAATATACACGAGGATTTTTACCACAAAGACACAGAGACATACTGTGAAAGAAATTCGAAATCCTAGATCCGAAACCCTAATTGGAATCTGTTTCGAATTTGGGACTTCTGATTTCGGATTTTCGAGCTGCCGTAGGGCCGCGATGCCCTACGCTCTCTTCCCCCTCCTGGGCCTACTCCTCACTCTCACCCCAGCCTACTCCCAGGACCATAGCCAGTTGATCGAGGCGGCCAGAAGCGGTCAAAGCGAACTGGTCCGATCTCTTCTGGATGCCGGAGCTGATGTCGATACACGGGACGAAGAAGGACAGACCCCTTTGATGTGGGCAGCTCACGAGGGTCATGCGGATACGATTCAAGCCCTGCTCGAAGCACAAGCCGATGTGAAGGCGAGAAGCAAAACCGGCCAGACTGCCCTGGCGATCGCGGCCTTCTGGGCCAATGCCAGGAGCCTGAAATTCCTGCTGGATGCCGGCGGAGATGTCAATACTGCCAACTACCGGGGTGAAACCCCTTTGATGTCCTCATCCATGCAGGGAGCCACCGATATTGTCCAGTACCTGCTGCAGGTAGGAGCGGAGGTGAATGCCCAGGATGAGGGCGGAGATACGGCGTTGATGAGGGCGTCCTATTTCGGTAACCTGGCCACGGTGGTGGTTTTACTTAGGGCCGGTGCGGACGTCAACGCTGCCAACAACGACGGCAAGACGGCTGCCCGGTTGGCCGAGGAGGGACGGCAAATCCGAACTGTCGAGTTGCTGAAAAGTGCCGGCGGAAAGGCCGAGAAAACTAAGGATTGATCCGCGCGTAAACCTGTATCTGACCCGCTTTGTCAAAGGTATAGACCGTGTAGGGTTGGGGATTGGGGCCTTCCATTCCCGGAGAGCCCACCGGCATACCGGGAACGGCGAGCCCGGCCACGGGCGGATTTTCACTGAGCAGACGAAGGATGATCTGGGCCGGAACGTGCCCTTCGATCACATATTTTCCCACCTTTGCTGTGTGGCATGAGCGAAGATTCTGAGGCACGCCCAATCTATCTTTAATGCTCTGAAGCTCCCGATTGGTCGCTGCCAAAGTCTTGACCTCCAAACCCTTCTCCTGCAGGTGACCCACCCACTTGGCACAGCACCCTCAGGTGGGGTTTTCATAGACGATCACTCCTTCTACAAGACGGCGCTGTCCCAGGGCCATGCCTGCAACCAGTGTCAGCACGGCACCGATCAGGAGCATTCGCTGGTTGGCCGCCGGAAGATTCATGGTTCTTGATTTTAGACTTCTGAAAGCCAAAGAGCAATAGACCGTGGTGTGGAGGCAGAACAAACCGAAGGGGTCGTTGTAGCGGCCGCTCTATGAGCGGCTTCCGGGATAAGGGCGCACAGCGGTGCGCCCCTACAACAGGCCGAAAGATCGTGCCGATCCGGAACGTGAAATGTGCCGATCAGGGGTCAGCCGGTCAGCCCTGTCTCTCCTCTCCCCTCACTCCCGATTGAATCCTTCCCGCTCGAGATAGAACTGCATCTGGCTGGTGTAAAAGAAGAGCCTGATCGACACTCGGGCGATGAGGTAGAGCTGCTGCCAAAGGACGGCCAGTAGAATTGGAAGCCAGGTCTGTTGGGGCAAAACGTGTTCCACACCCGTATACACCAGAACTCCCATCACTCCCACCCACGCAATGACGAGATAAAGTGCGAAAGCGGAAAGAAAATATCTTTTGCAGAAAACTACTCCAGAAAAAAAGGAGAGAATCATGCTGGTACGATCCTCAACAGCCGCCTTGATCTTGGCATAATCAAAGAGCATGTTCACTACCATGAAGAGCACCAGCAGGAGCAGATAGCGGCTCAGATTCCAGTAAAAAGCTCCTCGGTCGGTGAGCGCTCCTTCCCCCATCTCGTTCACCAAGGAGGTCAACGGTCCGATGATCCAGCTGTCGATCATCCAGAAGGTCAGCAGGGCCAAAACCGACAACCGAAAGAAACGTCCGAAAAAGGCGGCCCCGGTTCGAAAGAATTCGCGAGTACTGATCCCCTTCGGATCCAGGGCAAAGGAACCGAGCGCGGCCGCCAACAAGAAGGTCTGGAGAAGAACATAGAGCCCACCCAAGGAGAGAATCTCCCAGGGAAAATCACTCATTTCTCCATCCAGCAACGTCTCCAGATTCTTGGCAAAAGGGCCCGCTCCCATGACCCAGGGAGCGAAGGTCGAGGCAAAGCCAGTTACCCGATCCCGAAACAGGGTGTACCAATCGTAATCCAGAGAGCCCACCATCTGTTCCCGGTACAATCCCGGACCCAAGGACCGATCGAAGGTCTCCATGAAGGGAACCAGCAGAAATGCCGCCACCATCAGGTTGGCCAGATAGAGAAAGAAGATGGCTTTCTTGTGTTGGGTCAGGAGTCTCCAGCCCTGTAGCAGCACCCCGGTCATGATCACGCCAGAAAGGCGATCGTCTCCAGCAGGTTTTGCAGCCAGAACAGCCACTTGGCGGCCCATTTCCGGGTGGCCAGAGCAAACTCCTCATCGCTGGAGTGATAACGACTGTTATTGGTGGGATCAATGTCCAGCAGAAGTTTTCGATCGGGATCCACCACGGCGTAATCCAGACGAGCCGGCTTCTGAAAGGAGTATCGGTGCCATCGGTCCTGGCCATCCCAACTCCGTCGAATCTCTTCACCGTCGTCAAAAACCATCAGAACGTCCACCGGAAACCGAGCTCCCTGGAGCCGTTCGACCACCACCTCGGTCAAATACTCCCGCTGGCTTTCCTCTTCCCCTTCCTCATCTTCATCCTCTTCGCTGGGGTTGGAGGGACGGACGTGCCCGTCATCAAAGATCCCTTCCGATTTGGGGATCCGGGTCGACCTGGCGGTTCCGATGGCGTAGTCGACCAGTTCGGAACTGAAGAAGGTCTCTTCAAAAAAACCGCTCAGGTCCTGTTGAGCCACCTCATTGAAGGTGTCAACAAAATCCCGGGTGGTGGGATGTTTGAATCGAAAGCGCTGGAAAAAGGTCCTCATGGCCTCCAGCATCGTCTCCTCTCCCAGCCAGCGCTCCAGGGTCCACAGGATCATCTCCGGCTTGCTGTAGGAGTTGGTTCGATAGCTGGTGTTGTCGCGAAATTCCCATCCCCGGCGAGTCATGATGTCCGCTTGACCTGATCTGCGAAGCGAAGCCAGGGAGGCCGTCTCAAATGGAATCTCCAACGAATCAAACACGAAAGGAATGCCCCCAAAAAAACGCACCATGTAACGGCTGGGCGAATAAGTGATTTTCTGGACCCGAGATTCGGACCACGAATTGAGACCTTCATCCAGCCAGGACTCTTCGAACTCGTTGCTCGCGGACATCCCGTACCACCATTGATGGCCCACTTCGTGAATGGTCACGCCCTCTGGTCGGAGAACATTGGCGGGTGCCCAGAAGTGGGTTCCTCCGGTCAGGAAGGTCGGATACTCCATGCCTCCGCTGCTGCTTCGGTAGGCCGGGTCCACCACCGTGATGTTGGGGTACGGATAGGCCCCAAACCAGCGCCCATAGTAACGAAGGGCATGGTCGGTTGCGGTGAAGTAACGTTCATCGAGATGTTCATGCTCCGGCAGAAGCAGCAGTGTCACTTCCACTTCCGGAAGGATGGGATCGGTAAAGACCTGTCTTCTTTCCAGAAAACGCGGACTGGCGGTCCAGGCAAAGTCGTGGACATCCTCCTGAAAATAACGGTAGGTCACGGAGCCGTCCGAGTTTTCCTGCTGGCTCATCCGCTTCCCTGTAGCGCCCACCACGAAATCGCCAGGCGCGGTGAGGGAAACATCAAAAACGCCGAAATCGGCAAAGTATTCGGTCGATCGATGGTACTGGTGACAGTTCCAGCCGTCTTGTTCGAACACACCGATCTTGGG
>JAYZBY010000080.1:0-7281 GCA_036338555.1 Acidobacteriota bacterium
GCACTGCAGTAGACAATTTATGCATAATGCGGGCTAAGCCCGAGGGTGGTGCTTGTCGTAAATCTGCTTGAGCCTCTCTCGAGTCACGTGGGTATAGATCTGGGTGGTGGAAATATCGACATGCCCGAGCATCAATTGAACCGCCCTCAAATCGGCGCCGTGGTCCAGCAAATGGGTCGCAAAGCTGTGGCGCAACACATGAGGACTCAGCTTCCTGTTGACCCCAACTCGCCTTCCGTAACGGGTCACCAATATCCAGAAGTATTGACGGGTCATGGGCCGACCCTGCTGGGTCAAAAACAAATAGGGACTGGGGGCGCGTTTTCGCAGGAAATGCCCTCGGGCCTCCTCCACGTATCGCCCGACAAAGGTGACGGCCGATTTGCCTACCGGAACAATCCGTTCCCTGGAGCCTTTGCCAAAAGCCCTGACCCAACCCGCTTCCAGATTCATTTCCTCCAGCCGGATTCGCACCAGCTCACTAACCCTTAAACCCGTCGCATAGAGAACCTCCAACATGGCCCGGTTGCGTAAACCATGAGGCGTCTTTAAATCAGGTTGCCCGAGTAGCTGTTCGACTTCCTCCTCACTCAGATAGGTGGGGAGGGTGTGCCAGGTCTTGGGAGATTCCAGTGTCTCGGCGGGATCCGTCTGAAGGTAGCCATCGAGCAGGAGAAACCGGAAAAAGGATCTCAAACTAACGATCTTTCGCATCACCGATCGGGCAGAGAGATGTCCAAAAAGGTGCTGGATGTATTGTGCCAGGTCCTGCTTTCCAACCTCTTCCAGGCCCCTGGTTCTGGATTCCAGGAATGCAAAAAATTCGAGCAAATCCCTTCGATAGGCCTCAACCGTATTGACGGCCAGACCTCTCTCCACTTGAAGGTGGTTCAGATAGTTGTGAAAGGCTCGCTCCTGCATCATTCCTTCACCCAACCGAAGAGAAACCGTGTTTCCTCAACACGCATCAGATGGCAACAGCCAAAGTAGCTGATGATTCCCGCCAGAATGCATCCTAACAACGAAATCCATTCCTGCCACAGATTCATCTCCTCCCACAAGCTGTGAAAATACCGGTCGAGAAACAGGACAAGAAGGCCCATAATAGTGGCTGCCAAAACTGTTTTCAAAAAAGTGGGAACCACCCGATAGGCTTGAAGGGACCCCATTTTTTGACGAAAACTCCTGGCCAGCAAGATGTAACTCAATGTGACGGACAGTGCGGTTCCCAACGCGAGGCCCACAAAACGATAGCCTTCAGGGAGAACGAAAAAGACAAGAATGAGATTGATGACGAGATTACTGAGGACGGCCAACAGACTGATCCGCACCGGGGTTCGGGTATCGTTTAAGGCATAAAAGGTGGGAACATAGACCTTCATACAGCTGTAGGCAAAAAGCCCCAGCGAGTAGCAAATCACCGCGTACCCCGTGTGCAGGGTGTCGGTGGACGTAAATCCACCACGTTCGAAAAGCACATCCACCACCGGGATGGCCAGGACGATCAACCCCACCGATGAAGGCACGGCCATGATCGAAATGAGTTTAATGGAATTGGCCACCGTCTCCTTCAATTCCTCCCAATTCTCCCGAGCGGCAAAGATCGAGACTTCTCTCAGATTAACCACACCTACCGCCACACCGAAAAGTCCGATGGGAAGATAAATAATGCGAAACGCATAACTGAGCCAGGACACGGGGCCGTTTTCCTGGAGAAACGAGGCAATTTGAGTATTGACCAGCACGTTGATCTGGACGGCACTCACCCCCACGATAGCCGGAGCAATGAGCCTGCCGACTTTTCGAACTCCTTCGTGCCTCCAAAGTACCCGAAACGTGAAACGATAACCATGCTGGCGCATCAGAGGCAGCTGCACCAGGTACTGCAGCACACCTCCCAGCAAGGCTCCCACCCCCATGGCGTAAATCGGCAAGATCCCCCACCTTTCAAACTGCGGGGCTAGAAAAAATCCCGACCCGATCACCGCAACGTTGAAAAGGGCCGGGGCCAGAGCCGGAACGAAAAAATGATTGAAAGTGTTCAAAATCGCCATGCCAACCGAAGCCATGGCCACCAACATTAGAAACGGAGATAGAATCCTGATCAGGTTCGAGGTGATCTCCACCTTTCCCGGGACCTCGGCAAAGCCGGCAGCCAGCAAATAGACAAAAGGCTCCGCGATGAAAGGGAGAAGAAGCGCAAAGCCTCCCAGAAGCACCAGCAAGACACTCAAAACCGAATTGGCCAGCACCCAGGCTTCTGCTCGCCCCTTCTTGTGCAGGTACTCCGTAAAGGTGGGAACCAAAGCGGCGCTGAGAGCTCCTTCAGCGAAGAGATCTCGCAGCAGATTGGGGATCCGAAAAGCCACCAGCCAGGCATCATTGTAGAGACCGGCTCCGAAGAGGTTGGCGAACACCTGATCACGAACCAATCCCAGGATCCGGCTCAGGAAAACAGCAATACTGACCTTTCCCGCGGCGTGAGCCGATTGAGCAGGCTGAGCCATGATCTTATTGGCACGAGCCGAAAATGACGAAAAATCGGTATTCTGTTCCCAAGCTCACCGATCTCACGTTATCATTCTTACCTGAAACATTTATTAGAGGTATCAACAGAGATATGAAACTGGGAAAAATAGCGGAAAAACTGGGCTGCGAACTGCGAGGATCCCAAGAGATCGAGATCAGCGGAGTGGCTGGGATTGAAGAAGCTGAAAAAGACGAGCTGACCTTCATAGCCAACCCGAAGTACCTGAGCCAGATCAAAGCCACGCGTGCCGGAGCCATAGTCCTCTCCCCGAAAGCGCCTCCGACTTCCATTCCCACCCTGATCTCCGAGAATCCCTACCTGTCCTTCGCTCAGGCCATTGAGTTGTTTTATCAGCCTCCAGTACCCGTTCCCGGCATCCATCCCACCGCCACCATTGCCGATAGCGCCGCCCTCGGTGAGAACTATTCCATCGGGGCCAACACGGTCATCGGGGAAGACGCAAAATTGGGTGACCATGCCGTCCTCTATCCCAACGTCGCCATTTACCCCTACGCTCAGATCGGCGACGACTTCCTGGCCCATGCCCATTCCGTGGTCCGCGAGTACTGCAGAATTGGAGACCGGGTGATCCTGCAAAACGGTGCAGTGGTGGGGTCAGACGGTTTCGGCTTTGCGCCGAATGCAGACGGAAGCTACTACAAAATCAGGCAATCGGGCATTGCCGTTTTGGAAGACGACGTCGAAGTGGGCGCCAACACCTGCATCGACCGCGCAACGGTAGGGGAGACCCGAATAGGTCAAGGCACAAAACTCGACAACCTGGTCCAGATAGGACACGGGTCTCGAGTCGGCCGGCACACCATTGTGGCGGGACAGGCGGGGTTAGCGGGGAGCACCCGAGTGGGTGATCATGTCATGTTGGGCGGGCAGGTTGGAACCGCCGGCCATATCACAATCGGTGATCGAGTGGTGGCCACCGCACAAACGGGCATCGCCCGCTCGGTGGATTCCGGGAAAACCATCTCCGGGTCGCCGGAGATGGACTCAGCGTTGTGGAAGCGTAATTACATACTGTTGAAGGAACTGCCTCAACTCGTCGACACCCTCAAACGCCTCGCGAAAGAGGTGGCGGAACTGCAGGAGAAGCTAAAGACCAAGAAATAATCACAGAGACACAAAGGACGCGTTTTCTTATCTTCAATTCCTTGTCCCGGGGTCAAAATCCGGATCCTTTAGGCCTCACTTATCTGCAATAACAACCCTCAGCGAGAACCTATTAAAGGAACGTAAAAAAGTCTCTGTGTCTCTGTGGTCAGGGCTCCGAGTGCCACTTGCTCTCGACGATCAAGGCAATGCTGCTGGACTCTCCGCCAGTCGGAGGCGGATTAAATACGGTAATGGAGAGGGAACGATCTCCAAAAATCCCCACGTTCTGATACGGCCCCGGTGAACGAAAACGATCGGGAACCGCCGCTTCAGTGAAACTCGAGGAAATACGCGCTCTCAGCTTGCGTGGCCCGTCAAAGGTCGTGGCCAGCGCGACTCCATCCACCTTCACTACCGAGTTGGTCACAAAACCCGCCCCCTCGATCACGATTTCAAAACCCCGACTCCCCTCAATAACCTTATGCGGAGAGATGGCACTGATCTCCGGAACCGGAGTCGCCATGGTGCCAACACCCAGGGGACGGACAAAGGTGTAGAACTCGGGATGATATCCAAAGTCAAGGAACCTTCCTCCCTTCATCACTCTTTCGATCTTCTTGGTATTGGCGATGTTCACCAGAGGATCGGCCTCCAGGATCAATAGATCTGCAAAATTCCCGGCCTGAATGGAACCGACCTTCTGGTTTCCCCGAGCTCCTTTGAACCCCGCCAGCATTTCGGCGGCCCACGAGGTGGATGACTGAAGAGCATGCATGGGAGTCAGGCCTGCTTCGACTAAAAGCTCCATCTCATGATGCATGGCCAGACCCGGAGTGGCGACACCTGCGGCATCGGTACCGGAAACAACCTTGCCTCCCAGCTCGACATAGCGTTTCACGAACCTTTGCACGTTACGTCGCGCTTCCTGGAACTCCTCGAGGTCTTCAACCGAAAGCTTGGCAACCAGTGGCAGGTGTTCGTAGCGGGACGAATAGCCCTTGATCTGACGGTGCCTGAGCAGAAGCACCTCCCCCGTGGTCTTG
The DNA here is from genome assembly GCA_036338555.1 of Acidobacteriota bacterium. Classification (GTDB taxonomy): domain Bacteria; phylum Acidobacteriota; class UBA6911; order RPQK01; family JADFOI01; genus JAPYTY01. Next base: position 4,681 of record JAYZBY010000080.1, read on the forward strand.
GGGAAATAAGACAAATCCGGGTCGCTCAGCATGGCGTAGACTTCCTGTTCTCGCTGCTTGGCTCCCGGGCTCAGAGAACCCCACTCATAGACCAGCGTAGGGTTTAGATAGACCTCACGGCTGACCGCCTTGAGGATCAACTCGTCGAGTGCCTTCCCTTCCCTCAGGTAAGTCGCCCAATGCAGGAACCGGCCCTTTTTGAAATCGTCCAGCTCCTGGGGAGACATCAGTGGAAAGGAGAATCCCCAGACGTGCTCGGCCACATCCATCCCCACATCAACGGCTTCAGAGGAATGCTGGGTATGACTGAAAACGGCCAGTCCCGCTCGATGGGCTTCCTCAGCAGCCCACCGGAAGACCTGGCTGATGTCGTCCCGGTACTGGGGGAACCAGGCCACATCCGGCTCATTGGCCAGATATTCACGCATCCGGTCCCGGACCTGCTCTCTGGTCATACCCGGAGTCAGTCTGGAATTCCCTGCCGTGTGAAACACCCTGGGAGTGCTCAAACTGGTTTGTGAGTTGATTCTTTCTTCCTTGGTCGCATTGGCCTGGGCCATGACCGAGGTCACTCCGTGGTTCATGTAAACCTCACCCATCCAGGCACCCCAGTGGACGTGGGTATCAATAAGTCCGGGAATAATAAACTTGCCGGAGACATCCAGAATGGTGGCGCCCGCAGGATAATTCGACCCAGCCCCTGACGAGACCGATCTAATCTCATTCCCTTCAACGACAACCACCCCATCGGAAAGCGGCGTCCCGCCCAGGCCGTCAATGACGGTGGCGCCCTCCAGCACCACGACGTTCGAGGATTGCTGCGCATGACCCAGGGCGCTCAGGAACAAACAGGCCCATAGGGGAAATATTGCTTTGCGATATCGTTGCATAATGGTCTCTCTCATTCTTGCTCGCCGTACCCCCGGCGAATTCATTGTTTATTCTTATTCGATCAACGTCCTACCATCTTGCTGCCTCTATAAATACTTTCTTTTCAATAACCTGACAAGCAAAATCTGGCCATCAGTACGAACGACGATTCCACGAACGCACGAACGCACGAACTGGACAGCCCTTCGGCAAGTGGCATAAAATGGTGCTGCACAGATCACTAGAAAGGACGTGATTTAGGGATGTTCTTCGACCCCATTTACTTCGTTTTCATAATCCCTGCAGTAGTCCTCTCCTTGTGGGCCAGTTGGAGAGTCAAGGTCAACTTCAAGAAGTATTCCCGGGTGCAGTCCTCGCGTGGCCTCAGCGGAGCACAGGCGGCTGCCGAACTCCTCCAAAGAGAGGGCATCCAGGATGTTCAAATCGTCCGAACAGGCGGCAAACTGTCCGATCACTACAATCCCCTCACTAAGAAACTCGCTCTTTCAGAAGAGGTTTACAATTCGTCCTCCATCGCGGCTATCGGCGTGGCCACTCACGAGGCAGGCCATGCCATTCAGCATGCACAGAATTATGCACCTTTGTGGATTCGTTCTTTTCTGGTGCCCACCGCCAAGATCGGCTCCAGCATTGGCTATATGGTCATGCTATTCGGACTGTTCCTCGCTTCGACAAATATGATTTTGGTTGGAGCCGTGCTTTTTTCGATGGTGCTCCTTTTTCAGATCGTCACGCTGCCAGTCGAGTTCGACGCCTCGAGCCGCGCCAAGGCCCTGGTCGTGGAGCATGGGATTATTCTGCCTCAGGAACGAGTCGGCGTGGATGCGGTTCTCAATGCCGCCGCCCTAACCTACGTTGCTGCCGCCGTCAGCACCTTATTCACTCTTCTTTATTTTTTATGGCGCTCGGGACTGCTCGGTGGAAGGCGATAACTCATCCTGTCCTTTTTCGGCTTGCAACCATTGCTCAGATAGATTAAAAACAACCAGGCGACAATACGTGACCTTGAGCTTGAGAAACTTATACGACTATCAATTAGGTGAGATACAAGGAGAATGACATGCAAAAATTCTTAACCCTGTGCGCTTTAGGACTCCTGGTTCAGGGAGTGGGCTTCTCCCAGCAGGTTCCCGAACTGGTGGCGGAGCACGGTTATGCCGACATGGTCTTGGCCAATGGAAAGATCGTGACAATGGACGACTGGAGCACCACCCCCGATACCCCCGGCAACATCCACCAGAGTATGGCCATCAAGGGTAAAAAGATCATGGCACTGGGAAGCGACGAAGAGATGAGAGGATTGGCCGGACCCAGCACCCGATTCTTGGATGTTCAGGGTCATACCGTCATTCCGGGCCTCATCCAGACGCACTACCATCTCTTCGGGCCCGCCGCCAGCCGTTATGGCCCTGAGGTGGGACTCCTCGACCCAAGCGTGCAGCTCACCGTGGAAGCCGGCGATTCTCCCGAGTCCACTTCCAAGAAACTGCGTGACGCGATTCTGAATGCCATCCGGGTGCAGAATATTCCCAAAGGAAAGTGGATCTCCGTTCGGCTGACGGAAGGCCCCAACAATCTTCCCGGAACCAACCGAATCTGGCTCTATGGGAGCGAGATCAACCGCCGAACCGTTCAGCTGGATACCGCAGTACCCGATCATCCAGTGGTGGTCAACGCCCGCCAGTCCGGGATTTTCAACGAGACGGCGAT
>JAYZBY010000081.1:0-10569 GCA_036338555.1 Acidobacteriota bacterium
GCCCTTCCGCGGAATCGGCGCACTGAGGCGCCACCCACACTCCGGACTCGGAGATGGGGTGGTCGGATTTGGATCGGTAGGGGCGCACGGCCGTGCGCCCCGACAACAGGTTGCCAGACATCGCTCCGAAGGAGCGACAGAGTCTGAGTAAGGGTAAGAACCGTCTGACCCCTGACCGAACGACAGCACTAAGAAACGAAAAAACGAAAAAACGATTACGGCAGGTAGTTGTCGAAGATAACCGTCCTCGAGTCCGAAGAGTCCTTTGCCATCAGGCGGACTGAGAATCTCCACATGCCGGCCATACCCAGAACGGCTTCGGTTTCGTAGGAACCATCCGACGCCAGGGTGGCCTCATTTCGTTGGTTGGGCATATCCATATCGGTCATGGTGATGTCCAGGAAGACCGTGGTCATATCGGTGATGGCATTGCCATTCTGATCCTCGACCAGCACCTTGATTTTGTTGTGTCCCACTGAATTGGGCTCAATCTGAAGCGCGACCTCAAAGTCGCTGCGGTTGGAGACGAGGCTGGGACCGGCCGGACCCGCCGCCGTTGCCGCCGGCGGAAAATTGGTAAGAAACACCACCACTAAAAGAATCACCACGCCCAGGGATATCTCGGCCTGGACCAGGGGGCGAAAACGGTTCAGAATTCCCAGCGCACCTTCCAGAGCACGTTCCCCCTGCTCAACCAGGTTTTGCCTGAGCTGAGGCTTGATCACCAGAAGATTCACAGCTCCCAGGGCTATCAGTGGTAGAAACAGGAGGATCTTGGTCAGCAGGGCGATTCCATACCAGGTGTCCACAAAGGCCCCCCAGGAAGGCATATGAATCCAGGTGGTGTAGGCGCCGGTCAGGAGGATGGCACCCACACAAAACTGTGCCATGCGTGAAAAGCGGGGCACCACTTCACCCATCAGGCGGGCACGAATTTCCGGATCGGCCGTTCGTAGCGAACACATCAGTAAAAAGAGATAAAACAGCCCCCCGACCCACATGGCCGTGGCCAGCAGGTGAAGAGCATCGGTGCCCAGGGCGACCGCTTTCCATTCATTGACGGCAGCGGCATGTCCGGAATTGGAAACCGTGAACATGAGAAACGCGCTCAGGGCTATGCCCACATACAATAAAATCAGACCCTTGGAGGAGTCCTGCGGGGAAGCCCAGATGCGTCGATATATCCAGAACAAAATGCCGGAGAGAAGGATCAGCACCATGCCGTAGCCCCACATCCTTCCGAACTGGCTCATGGAAACCACGGCGTTCAAAACCGTCCAGTTGACCGCTTCCAGCAGGGTGGAGTCAGCCATGGCGGCAGCCTTGAACAGTAGATTCAGGACGGCGGTGACCAGAAGGACAACCCAGCTCCAGGAGAAGAAGCGCAAAAAAACCCGCCGGACTTCACCGGACACATCCGAGGAAAGCTCCAGTGAGGGATTTTTCACGACCGGAAGCAGGATCACCGCGCCAAAGGTGAATCCGCCCACGAACATCATCATGGCCAGAAGGTAAAACCAGCGGTTGACAGCCAGGCCGGCACCCGGCCAATCGCTTTGGCCGCCCGACTCGCCGGCTACCATACCGGAGGCCTGAAACTCCTCTCCCACGGAAAATCCAAAGTTTCCTCCGATCTGATGTCCGTCCGAGGAGGTGGCCTTCCAGCTAACTGTGTAGATTCCCTGGGGAAGATCCTCTCTTACCCCGACCGACAATACCTTGCGATTCCTGGAGAGGTCGGCTTCTCCCTCATGGATTGGCAGGCCGTTCCGGTTCAAAACCATGACGCCATTGAAGATGGCCTCGATGCCTTCGTTGAAATGCAGTTCCACTCTCCCTGGAGACTGCTCGAGTCTTGAATTGGCGGGCGGAACCGTGTTGAGCAGGGTGGCATGGCCCATTAACCCGGCTGTGAGCAAAAGGAAGACCAGGCTGGTGACTCCCGTCCTGGCGATTTGGCGTGTTTTCATTAAAGCTCGTGCTTTCATTTCGGACTCCTTTATTTGCAAAAGACGTGAATTATGATTTTCTGATGATACTGAGTCCCCGATCTTTAGGCAAACATAATGTGGGATTGACGTTATAGAATTAGAAGTGCAGGGGCACACAGGATGTGCTCCCCCGAAGCAACAGGAGGAGACGATGACCGAACACAGAATTGAGAAGGATTCCATGGGAGAGATGCAGGTTCCGGCCAGTAGTTACTACGGAGCCCAGACCCAGCGAGCGGTGCTCAACTTTCCCATCAGCGATCTGCGCTTTCCCAGACCTTTCATTCGAGCCCTGGGCCTGATCAAAAAAGCGGCCGCTGAAACCAATCGGGAGCTGGGGTTTCTGGATGAAGAGCTCGCCTCCGCCATTATCGAGGCAGCCGGCGAGGTGGCCGAGGGGAAGTGGGATGAGCAGTTCGTGGTCGATATCTTTCAAACCGGCTCCGGTACTTCGACCAATATGAACACCAACGAAGTCATCGCCAACCGAGCCATCGAGATTCGAGGTGGCGAGACGGGCAGTCGGGAAGTTCATCCCAATGACCATGTCAATATGGGGCAATCCAGCAACGATGTCATTCCCACCGCCATTCACGTGTCGGCCCTTGAAGAAGTCGACAAGCGCCTGATCCCGGGACTCAACCGACTTCAGGAGTCGCTCCAGAAGAAGGCCCAGGAATTTGACGACGTGGTCAAGATTGGCCGGACTCACTTGCAGGATGCGGTTCCGGTGCGCCTGGGTCAGGAGTTTTCGGCCTACGCCTCCATGCTGGAGCACGGGATCAAGAGAGTGGAGTCGGCCCGGGCATCGCTGGGTGAACTTGCCATCGGAGGAACCGCCGTGGGCACCGGACTCAATTGCCCCCCGGGATTTCCCGCCCGGGTGGTGGAGAAGGTCTCCGATTGGACGGGCGTTCCCTTCCGGGAAGCCGCCAACAAGTTTGAAGCCCTGGCAACCAAGGATGCCGCAGTGGAAGCCAGTGGAATGCTCAAAACGGTTGCCGTCAGCTTGATGAAGATCGCCAACGACCTGCGCTGGCTGGGCTCCGGTCCACGTTGCGGCATCGGAGAGCTTCTTCTACCCGCCGTACAGCCGGGAAGCTCCATCATGCCCGGCAAGGTGAATCCGGTTATCCCGGAGGCCGTTGCCATGATTGCGGCCCAGGTGATCGGCAATGACCTGACCATCACCATGGGAGGCCAATCGGGCAACTTCGAGCTGAATGTCATGAAGCCGGTGATTGCCTACAACCTTCTCCAGTCCATTCACCTGCTCAGCACCGGTTCAGTGGTGCTTGCCGAGAAATGTGTGGACGGTCTGGAGGCCGCCCGGGAACGAAGCAAGGAGATGGTGGAGCGCTCCCTGGCCATGGTCACCTCGCTGGCTCCGAAGATCGGATACGACAGGGCTACTGAAATTGCCAAGGAGGCTTATCAGACAGGTCGTACCGTCAGAGAGGTGGCCCTGGAAAAGAAGGTCCTCTCCGAGGAGGAACTGGAGCAGGCTCTCGATCCCTGGTCGATGACCGAAGGAGGGAAGTAGGGAGAAGACAGAAGAGGGAATTCAGAATCCAGAATGAAGAGTCCGGAGTGTGGGAGGCGCTTCAGTGCGCCGATTCCGGAAGTCGCTCACGGAGCGGCCGCTACAACGACCTTGCCCCATGCGCGCAGCCCTGCGCCCCCTACTGTGTCGGCTAAAAATGGAGGGGTAAGACAAAGGAAAGAATTTTCTTCTTGGTGTCCTTGTTGTGAGAGCGCCCTAGTTCCCCTTGTCGATGGTGAGCCTTACTCGCAGGCCGGCTTTCAGCTTGTCGCTGGGATTGGCTAGTTCGTAGTAAACGGGAAGCGTCCGGGTTTCCGGATCGATCTCGCTGCCCAGGGTCTGAAAGCGGCCGTGAAAGGTCTCATCCGGATAGGCCTCGGTGACGATGAGGGCATCCGGAGCATCGCGGAAGGCTTCCAGGTCCTTTTCATAGATATTGGCCTGGACCCAAACCGTGGAGAGGTCGATGACGGTCAGGAGTTCTCGGAACTCGCCGTCGGGATTGATGTCGCCGGGCACGACATAGATCTCATCGATGTAGCCATCCAGGGGCGACTTGATGATAACGGTGCGGGGATCGCGTCTTTTGATGACACCCAACTGGCGTTGATTCTGCTGAGTCGCGATTTGAAGTGACTTCAGAGCGGTGTCATAGACCTTCTTGCGCCGCTCGGCCACCGCCTCATAATAGGGATTGGTCTTGGCAATTTCCACAGCGCGCCGGTAATCGACTAGCGCCAGGCGGGCTTTTTCCTTGGTAATATCCAGGTGCTCCTGGATATCAATGGTGCGGTCATTCAGCGGAAGTCTTTCCAGAGCGGGAAGCTCCAGGACGGTCCGAGCCAGAGGCTGGTCCTTCTTGACCCGGGCCCCTTCATGGACTCCCTCTTCCAGATAGATCTTGCCCCACATGTTGGCGACGACCTTCACGAAAAGATCCGGCTTGGGGATGATCTCTCCCAGGTATTGGTCGCCTGAACCGACCTGGAATTCCGCAGGATCTCCACTCTGAGCATATCCGGTCACTGACCCCAGGAGGCAGGGCGAAAGAGCGGTCAGGAGGCCCAGGACTCTCAGGTGAGACGTGTTCATCAGTTCCCGGCCTCCGTCTTGACCTCCCGGATCTGTGCCTGCTGGGCTTCTTCAACTCCTGCTTCCGGGTAGACATCCAACAGCATGCCCGGCTTTAACCAGTTGTCGGGATTTTTGACCTCATAGAGGATTCGCAGGGCTTTCGACTCCTCGTCGACGTCGGGTCTGATTTCCACCAATTTGCCGGTGAAGGTTTGCCTCACAGCGCTGGAACGCAGCGTGACCTCGGACTGGTTCTCCACCCTGAGCAGGTCCTGCGGGAGTGCATAGACCTCTATCCACACCACGGATGAATCCACGATTTCGAAAATCGGATCGTTTTCGTAAATGATCTGTCCGGCTGAGTAGGTGGCCTGGCTGATATAACCGGTAATGGGTGCGACAAGCTCCGTCTCATGCAGAGCGTTCCGACGAAGCTGGGAATCGTGCAGGTGGAGTTTTTCCTGAGCCTTCTCCGCTGCTGTTTTGGCCGTGTTGTAGGCTTGTTCAAGGCTCTCGAACTCACGGCTGGAGATCACACCCAGATCCAGAAGACTTGCGCCCCTCTCATAGGTTGCTTCCGCCTGGACGTGGATTTCACTGGTCTCCATGATTATTTTCTGGAGTTCCCATCTTAGATTGAGGAGATGAGAATAGTCGTGGGTATTGAAATGGTCCTCCACAACTCCCAATACCTGACCCTCGCGAACCGGGTCCCCGATCCTGGGAACGCCGTTCTTGAAGACCACGATTCCCGGCAAGGGACTGCGTACCTGAGTAAGTCGGTTGGTGGCATGACGCACGGTTCCACTGAACATGCGTGTGGAGGAGACGAAGCGGGGTGCTTCGAGGGGTTCAACAGGTCCGGCAAAGATCAATCCGGGTCTGGTAGATTTCTCAGGAGGCGGGTTGAGTGCCGCGACTTCCAGAATCCCGGTCTCCCCCGAGTCCCAAAAGCTGTTCACCGCAAGTAAGGTCACACCGCCCAGACCCAATACGATCACGGCGTAGAGGACCGAGGGGCCCACAGCGGCGGTTCGGAAGCGCTGCACCACCAATCCGAAAGCGGCCAGAATCACTATTCCCTGGAAAAGCAGCATCGACCAGTAAACGGGCTGAGCCTCCAGGGATATCACCAGCTCCCCGTCCTGTTTTACGCCGTTCTCATCTTCAAACTCAAAGTGAAGGGTCCATTCCCCGGCATCGGAAAAGGCATGGTCGAAGCGGTGCACTCCCGCCTCTGTTTCCTCTTCGGTCACCTCCACCGGATAGCTCGCTCCATCTTCTAGCGAGACTCGGGCTTGAAGGGATTCGGTCAGGAATGGAGTCTGCCCGCCTAAAAGGGGATCATCAATGGCCAGGCTCTCTTCCAGACGAATCAGGAACTGGACCGTCTCTCCCGTCAACGGAGCATCCGGAAGCTGGGCAATCGAAACCAAAAAGCGGCCATCGGTGCCAACCGTCACGATTTCCAGTCGAGGATGCAGTTCCAGACCTTCAGTGTGGAGGACCCCGTCATGGGCCCAAACCGGGCTGAAAGCGGTGACCAGAAGTACCAGAGTAAAGGGAATGCCCCAGCCTTGTGAAGTCATCTTCTTGTCCCTTGAAGTATCGAAGTTGGTAAGCTTGAAAAACCTCAAAATACGTCTCCTGAAGGTGGGCCTTGGGTAACTTCCACCAGTGAGCCACCCACTGCTTCTATCAATTTTATCACGGATCGTCTTGCTTGAAAATCCGCTTCCAATCCCTGCAGGGCGGCCTCCAGGAAGTCCTGCTGAATCCCGATCCATTCTCCCAGATTCTCTCCGGTGAGCTGGTAGGCCGCTTCCAGTCGCTGCCCGTTTTCAGCGAGCTTGGGAACCAGTGTATTTTGATACAGTTCACGGCTGCGCTGGTTGAGACGATGGGCCCGGAAAGCGGAGAGAACCTGGCTTCTGACCCTGGACTCGGCTTGAACCAGCTCCCGTTCTCGGACTCCCTTGGCTGCTAGTCTTGAAGCGATGTTTCCCGAATTGTCATCCCAGAGTGAAAGGGGAACGGAGAGCGTCAGGTGGAATGAATTGGTCGCCGAGTCGGCGGATTGGATGATGCCCCGGGGAACAAAATCGTCGGCCGTAAGATCCCCTCGAGTCAGGTGGTATCCCACGCCCAGGTCCCAATCTCGCTTTGCTACGGCTTCTTCCATGCTCACCTCGAGATCCGCCTGGGTCACCCGGGTGCGCATGGTGCCCAGGTCGGGACGGTTGGCCAGGGCGAACCTCAGGGCCTGATCGGTGTCCGGCAGCTCGATCGCGTCCGTCTCCTCTTCAACCACCCGATATTCGGCTTCCGCCGCCGATCCAATCAGGACATTGAACTCATACTGAGTCCGCCAGCGTTCCGTTTCCAATTGCCCTTTCAGCGCTTCGAGTGTCGTGAGTTCGGTCTGGAGCTGGTCGGTGTTCAAGGTCGGGATCTCACCCTGCTCCACTCGGACCAGGTCCAGCTGGAGGAGATTGTTGATTCGTTCGCTGTGGCTTTCGATCAGCGAAAATCGCTTTTGGGACCACAACAACTCCGTGTAGGCGAGGCGAATCTCAGAGGTCAGGACCCTCAGATAGTTGTCGGCTTCCAGAACCGCCTGCTCCAATCGGGTCTGAGCAATCTGCCGCCGCAATTGCCTTTTGCCGCCTCGCTCCCAGGTCTGTACGAGTACCAGGGAAAGCTCTTGAGTCCCCGCGTTTCCGGAAAGCGCTTCCGTTTCGTACTCGGCCTCGAATTGGGGATTCGGTCGTCGGTCCGCCTGCTGCAGCTGAGCTTCCAGGACCTGGATCTGTTGCTGTTGGGCCTGATACGCTGGGTTGTTCCGGGCCTGAACCAGGGCCTCCTCGAGGGTGAGTTGTTTTTGAGCTCCCAACTGCAGGGTGAAAGACACCAGGATCAGCAGAGCCAGAGGGAACTGTCGGTATAAAGTGGAATGGGCTAAATCGTTCATCATTTTCCCCTACCTTTTGTTGTAGACAATAATCTTAGCAGAAAGGTCCTCCATTCCTTTGATGCCAGGAGGATCCTTCCTTTTTATCTTCGCTGCGAAGTGTTGAGGAAACGAAGCGGTCGTGATGCGAAAAGATGTGAAGCAAGTGGGCTAGCCCGAATTATGCATAGGTTTTCTTCGCTCCGCTCAGATGAAGGCGGGCGCACTGCAGTAGACAATTTATGCATAATACGGGCTAATGAGAATGGCCGGGCTCGCCGCCCTGGTCGGACATCTGCTCGAATTCTTCCAGGCGCTGCTCGATAGGCTCGAGTAGGGCTCGATCGGTCAGGTTCAACTGTTGGTAGCTGTGGAGCAGACGTTGGAGCGCATCCCTCTCAATGGTATTGAACTCAGTAATATCGTGGGAATGCCGAATATCCACCTCACGAATGAACTCGAGAGCGTGTTCCAGGTGATCCCGAGTCGATTCCCACTGCCTCAACCTGAAATAGGCAATCCCCAGGTTGTACCAGGCGCGGCCTTCGCCGAGAGGATCTCCGGCTTCCTGGGACAAAGACCGGGTGCGCCGAAGTGACTCGATGGCAGGTCCGTATTGATCCTTCATGATCTGGACATAGCCAACGTTCAACCAGGCATTGGCCTGCCATATTTTATTGCCGATTTCAGAGGCGGCCTCGGCCGCCTGGAGAGAGTAGGTGAGGGATTCATCGTGATTGCCAAGATGAAGATGAGCCGTTCCCAGGTTAAAAAGGGCGAGGGTGAGATTCACTCTTTCACCAATCTCACGGGCCAGGCTCAAAGCCAGTTCGCAGTCGATGAGGGCCTTATCCGGCCGCCCTGTGCCCAGAAAAGCGTAGGCGCTGGAGAGATAGGTGGAAAATAAAAAGGATTGATCCTCCAATTCTCTGGCCGTGTCGCGTACCGATTCGATCAGGGCCATGGCTTCGTCAAATTCTCCATCGTTGAGCATTTGGGTGGCTCGGACGCGATCTCTTCGGGCTTCGAATCGTCTCTCGAAAGTGTTGTCTCCCGTTAACTCCGTCACCAGTCGAGTCAGCTCCAGTCCACTTTGGAGCAGGTCATCAGAGTAGCGAACGCGACGCTGCTCGGGCCTGTCGCGCCAGGAATGAACAGACGAATCAAACTGGGAGAGGAGCTCTTCGATAATGGGGGTGGCTTGTTCCGGGTGTTGCCGGATCTCCGCTTCGACCTGTTCCAGCTGGCCACTCTCGATGAGCTTCATCCAACTGGAGACATCGTCCTGGACGGGCTGCAGGGTCAGCATCACCAAAAGCAGGGACAGGAACATCGAGTACCTCACTCAATCGGACTCTACGGAGAACGGAGCCGGAAACAGGTTAATTGGAGGATGCAATCTGAAACGGGATTTCACGTTCCACCTGTTGCTGCGAAATTTGATCCTCGATCTGCAGAAGAAGGTGATATTTTCCCGGTTCCAGTCCAGCCAAATCGAAGCGGTGGATCAGATGAAGGCGTTCCAGATTTTCAGCATTGGTGTTGTCAATTTTCAACTGCTCGCCGGTTATTTTATCGGTATCCGACACGATTTCCGCCATGCTCACCAGAAAACCTGATCGGGAAGAGGGATCGATCTGAAAATTCGACAGCTGGTAAAACAGCAGTAAGGTCTGATCGCTCTCGAACATACGTGCCACATTTGGAAACACCTTGGCGGGTCCGTAAGGACTCGCTTGCATCGATTCCTCCTGTATGTCAATCCGATCGGCCAGGACGATCGAGCTGAGGGTCAGTTCCTCTTTCGATACCGGAGGAAGGATGATGCCCACGCTCTTGGTGCCCACCTTTTCACTGTTGGCGTCATGGAGAATCACATCCAACTTGTAGCGACCGGGTGCCAGTTGCATCGATTTCTGATAGAGCGACTTTAGCTGTGCGTTTTCGAGGACCTTATCTGGGTCGGATTGGGTGCTGATGGTTTCCTCGAAGACACTGAGTACTCTGCCACTGATGGTGCTGATTTGACCGTACAGATCCACCAACGCACGACTCACGTCACCCTCTTTTTTATAGTCCAGATGCTTGTGGGGAACGACCACCGATATCGGGACCAGGTAGTTGTTGGTGTCAACTGCAAAGTAGTCGAAGCCCACATCAAAGGGCAGCAATTCATAGCGAATGTTGGTCAGTACTTCGGGTCGTTTGAAATCCGCAAAATCAATGCTGGGAGGACGCTGAAGATTGGTGAAGAGTGCCAGTTTTTCAAAGGGCTGATCCTTGGCTCGGCCATAGCCGATGAGCAGCGGGTTGGTCCATGGCATGGGAGACGTTTTGGGGACGATGCGGTCGACTCGGTTGGCCATTCCCATTTGTTCAGCATCGGTCATGCCGCCACCGGGCATGTACAGCAGTGCGTCCTTATCCCAGGGGTTGGTCGTGATTCGAAATTCTCCGGTCAGGGTGGGATCGACGAATTCAATCTCGATGTCCTGGCCGACGCCTTCCAGGTAGCGGTACTCCCAGATTTCAAAGGGATAAGTGCTGGTGGAACCGCCGCCTTCCCAGGAAGGTCTCTGGTAATGGCCGCCACTGGGATGAGACTCGATGCGATCGGGCTCACCATTCTTGATGTAAATCATTCCACGGTCGGTTTTCCAACCCGGAATGCCGGATCCGAAATGATCGTTGGAGTACTGAACGCGCCGGTAGTGCTCCTCCTTGAACTCGTTGTAGGAGGTTTGTGGTGTAGGATCTCGCCGAGTCCAGAATTGCTCGATAAACCGTTCTTTCTCCTCAGGGGTCTGCAGCTTGTTGAAGACGCTCTTTTCCTCTTCCGTGATGGTATAGATCACGTCCTCCTGGAGCCACTTTTTGAAATAGTCCTCTTGTTCTTCCTGCTGCGACTGAGCACCCAATGATCCAAGCAACAGAGAAGAACCCAGGGTTGTTAGCAGTAAGGAAGACTTTGCCATCTTCACCATTTCTTTCCTCCTCAGGAAACCTGATTA
>JAYZBY010000082.1:0-10998 GCA_036338555.1 Acidobacteriota bacterium
GATCCCCCCTTGTCCCCCCCGGGTGTGCCGGGCACTACGCGGGGCCCACCCCCCCCGCTATTTTCCCCAGTGGAAGTTAGTTCGTCGTTCGGTTAGCCTGTGCGTCAAGTTGTATTGATGGAAAAAACAAATTCTCATCAAAATCGTTTGGGGCGCTTTTTTCAAAAATACGAGAGTGGCATCATCGGCTTCTCCTCGGTTGTGTCCTTCCTGATTGCCTGGGAAGCGGTGGTGAGGTTCGGCTGGGTAAACTCTCTTTTTCTGGCTCCGCCTACCGATATCGTGGTCTCCCTGTGGGAACTCTCCAACGGCCGGCTTTGGGAGGATGTCTATGTCAGCACCTTGGAGTTCGTCATCGGATTCGTCTTTTCGGTGCTCTTCGGCATTCCTTTCGGGCTGTGGGTGGGGTGGAAGCGAAGAGCCTATTACGCCTGTAGTCCCTTTTTGTCGGGGCTCTACGCGACTCCACGAATCGCCTTGCTCCCCTTGTTGATCATCTGGGTGGGAATTGGAATCTGGTCGAAGGTCCTGATGGTGTTTCTGGGTGCAGTCTTTCCCATCGTCATGAACACCATCGCCGGCGTGAGAAGCGTGGATCCATCGCTGGTCCGCGTCGCCAGGGTTTTCGGAGCATCTGATTTACACCTCTTTCGTACCGTCATTTTGCCGGGAAGCGTACCTTTCCTGTTGGCAGGCCTGCGCCTGGGAGTGGGCCGGGGAATTCTGAGCGTGATCGTGGCTGAGTTCTACGCCTCGGTTCGCGGTTTAGGCAACCTCATCAGTTTTGCCGGCGAGACCTTTCAGACCTCAACCGCCTTCGCAGGGATCGTGATCGTGGCGTTTATTGGTTTTCTGAGCACCTTTTTTCTGGAACGCCTAGAATCTCGCTTCGACCGTTGGCGTGCCCCGAACCAGTGACGTTCCACGTTCCACGTGGGAGCCTTGCTTCAGCAGAGTTTGCTCTCTTCACAATGGATGGAGACCGATTGGGCTGATCAAGAGACGCTGTGTCCTGGCCTCTGACTCCCGATTTCCGGTCTCCTGACTCCTTCTTGTCAGTAGGCAGTCGGTTGACAGGCTGTTAAGATGATGGCTCTCTCAACTCCGACCTGACGCCTATGACTGAAGATCTGTTTTTGGGGTTGGTCGTTCTCATGGGGCTGCTTTTTGCGGCCTCAGCGGTTGCCATCGTCTCCAAGAAAATCAAGTTCCCCTTTACCATTCTGTTGGTGGTGATTGGCCTGGTGCTGGGTTGGGGTTCTCGAAATATAGCAGTCCTTTTTCCGCTCACCGCTTTTAGCCTCTCCCCCGAGGTGGTTCTCTTTATCTTTTTGCCGGTTCTGATCTTTGAATCCGCCTTCAATCTCAATGCCAGAGCCCTATTGAAAAACCTGCTTCCCATTTTGACACTGGCCATTCCGGGCCTGCTGATGGCCACCGCTGTCGTAGGTTTCCTGATGCATTTTTTCCTTGATCTCCCTCTGGGAGTCTCGTTTCTCTTTGGTGCCTTGATATCGGCCACTGATCCAGTGGCCGTCATTTCGCTGTTCAAGGAATTGGGAGCTCCCAAGCGGCTCACCATGTTGGTGGAGGGCGAGAGCCTCTTTAATGATGGAACGGCGCTGGTGCTTTTCAGGGTCATCCTGGGAGTCGTTTTGGTGGGCGAGTTTTCCGGCGAGACCCTGGTCCACGGACTGATTGAGTTTCTCATAGTGTTCATAGGCGGTGTGGGTGTCGGAATCCTGTTGGGCCTTGTTTTTGGAAGGATCATCCAGATCGTGGAGAACGATCATTTGGTGGAAATCACTCTCACCGTGATTTTGGCTCTCTCCGCCTTCCTGGTGGCCGAGCACTTTTTAGAGGTATCGGGCGTCATGGCAACCGTTGCGGCCGGCCTGACCATGGGGAGTTACGGAAGGACCAAGATCTCGCCCCCGGTGCACCGGGAGATGGAGGCCTTTTGGGAGTATTTTGCCTTTGTTTGCAACTCGCTGATTTTCCTTCTGGTGGGTTTGAGCGTTGATTTTGCGCTATTCGTCGATAACTCCGGAGCTATTTTCTTTGGGGCGTTTGCGGTGGTTGCCGGCAGGGCTCTGGTCGTTTACACACTCTTTCCGCTGATTGGCAGATTCAAGACCGTCGAGAAAGTGAATCGAGCCTTCCAGACCATCATTTTTTGGGGAGGACTGAGGGGGGCGCTGGCCATTGTGATTGCTTTGAGTATCCCGGCGGAGCTGGAGCAGAAATCCTTCATCCTGACACTGACGCTGGGTGTGGTTCTTCTGAGCTTGTTTATCAATGGACTGACCATCCGGAACGTCATTTCCATTGTGGGTCTGGACAAATATACGCTCAAGGAACGCTACGAGAGATCACAGGCAATTGTTTCGTCGTTGACGGAGGCGGTGGAGAAGATGGAGTCTCTGGTAAGCCAGGGAGCCATTCAAAACACTCTTTGCACCACTCGCAAGCAAGCCTATGAAAAAGAGATAACAGAACTGAAAGAGGAACTGGCACAGCTCACCCAGGGGCAGGCTTCCTTGCGATATGAAGACGAGTCCGAGATTATTCTCCGACACTGCTTGAATGCGGAAAGGGCCCAATACCGGACTCTTTTTGAAGAGGGAAGCCTCGATGAGGATAACCTCAAGGAAATGAATCATCGCATCGACATCGAGTTGGACCGAGTGAAATCCGGGCAGGATTTTACCGGAGTGGAAGAGGTGCCTTCTCTTTTTAATCGATTGGAGGATACGTTTCTCAAGCTGATGGGAGGACTGTTTTTCTTGAGACCCATCACTCGCAGATATAAAACCCAACGAATTGCCGCGGGTTATGAAATGGAACGAGCTCGCTACCACGTCACAGCCGCCCTTTTGGAAGGAATCGAGGAAATGAAAAAACAGATGACCGTTTCCGCCCAGCCTCTCGAGCAGGCCCAGCAGTTCTACCAGAACCTCCATGGCCAGGCGGAGGCTCGAGTGGACACCATTCGGGCGGAGTTTCCTCAATATGTGGAGAAGGTGGAAGCCAGGATTCTCGCCCGGTTTTGTATGAACAGCGAACTGGGAACCTTCACTGAACTGCACTCTCAGGGGGCGATTTCCGACAAGGTACTCATGGAAATGAGCGAGGACATCAACAACCGACTGCGCAGAATGCAAATGAGGCCTGTCGAGGAACTCCTCATACCACCTCCTGAGTTGCTCCGGATGGTTCCCTACTTTAAGGAGTTGAAGGAAAAAGAACTGATGAATCTCTGTTCTCGACTCACCGCCTTGTCTTTTCTTCCAGGAGAGGAGATCGTCAAGGAGGGCGATGAAGGGGATTCGCTCTTCATCATCGGCAGGGGCCAGGTCGAGGTTTCAACCGGTGGGGCCGGCCAACCGACGCACCTGGCCCGTTTGAAAGCGGGGGACTTTTTTGGAGAGGTTGCCCTGCTTGAGCCTCAACGGCGAATCGCCACCGTCAAGGCCGTCACTCCCTGTACGCTTCTGGAATTGAGGCGTGACCGGCTTTTACCCTATCTGGAGAAGGCGCCGGAACTAAAAGATCTGCTGACAACAACCACCGAGATTCGAATCCTGGATACACGCCGCGCTCGCGAGAAGGGAAATTGAGCAGGGCCGGGAGCGACCTCGCTCCGCTCGGCCTCGTTCCACGGTCCAGGTTCCACGTTGCATGTTCCAATTTGCCACGAACCTGCACCCTGTTGTAGGGGCGCACGGCGTGCGCCCACAGCAAGGACGGGGATGTTAAGAAGGGCGCACGGCCGTGCGCCCCTACTTAAGCCTGTTAGGAATCACTTCGAAGGGACGACAGTTGAAAGACGGCTTGCCCGGATCCGTTGCGATGCTCAATTGAAGTTGTTAAGCTTCCAGCCGCACGGCGCGCTTGTACGACCAACTCCACTCACCCTGGGCGTGTTGGTGGTCTTTCAGGTGCTTAGGCAGGTCAGCAATTACGCGGTGACACGGCCTGCGCGGGAAACCCTCTATACGGTGGTGAGTCGTGAGGACAAGTACAAGGCCAAGAGCCTTATCGACGCCTTCATCTATCGAGCCGGCGACCAGGTTGGAGCCTGGTCTTACAGCCTGATGGGCTGGCTGGGCTTGAGCATGGCGAGAATCGTTTTCACCGCAGCGCCGCTGGGGGCTTTGAGGGCGCCCTCATAGCTATAGCTAGGGCTGGATTGATGGAGAATTTAGGATGGAATTTTTTCAGGACAGCAAGGTAGCTTATCAACCGGCCGATCCTCAGAGTTTTACCGGCCAGGTAAGGGCGGGTCTGGTCATGGATGGGAATCCTGACTTGCGAGTGTACCGGGTCGAATTCGGGCCCGGGAGTCGGACTCATTGGCACACCCACGAAGGAGTGCAACTGCTGCTAGTGGAAAAAGGGAGGGGATGGGTCCAGAAACAGGGCGAGGACCCTGTTCAGATCAACCCGGGTGATGTGGTTCGTGTGGCACCCGGTGAGAAACACTGGCACGGGGCATCGAGGGAAGAGGAAATGATTCACTGGGCGGTGAATTTGGGGATCCGTACCGAGTGGCTCGAAGAGGTCACCGATGAAGAGTACTCTAAATGACACTATGCATTGACCCGGCTTGCCGGGAGCATGCTTAAATTGTCTACTTCAGGAGAGTGGGAGTGAATTTTGCAGGTTGATGTTTTTATTCAAAATGAAGCCGGATCAGATCTGAAACACGATTACAATGAAAAGACGCTTGAGTACCAGGGCACCGACACGGTATCGCGGCGTTATCCCTTCCCTTACGGTTTCATCCTGGATACCACCAGTGAAGACGGCGACAATCTTGATTGTTACGTGATCACCCAGCGGCCTCTGAAAACCGGAACAATCATCGCCTGCGAGGCCGTTGCCCTGCTGGAACAAACCGAGGATGGCGAAGAAGACCACAATATTCTGGCGACGGTGTCGGGAGAGACTCTGGAAATTGGTTCGAGTGTGGTGGATACCCTTCATCAATTTATTTCTCACGTTTTCGAGCATATACCGGGTAAACGGATGACTATCGGCCGGCTGCTATCCAAGGCAGCCGCCCAGGCGCATATCCAGGATTGTTTCCAGAAGAGTTAGGCGCAGGCAGAGCCCACTTTTTCATAAAAGTAGATTGACGAGAGGGATCAATCGGCTTATGCTGGGCCACGGAGGAAAAATTTATGAAAACACCCAAAATGTTTATCGGGTTCGCACTTCTCTTTGTGGCCTTCACCACCTTTGGTATGTCTGCTGACGAGGAGAGCTGGACGGGCTGGATTGCGGACGAAAATTGTGCCAGCGACTATACCAAGTCTGCAACCGCCGATCATGCCGCTTGTGCCAAATCATGTCTGGTGCGGGGTGGCGAGGTGGCTCTCTCGACCGAGGACGGCCCTTTCTTACTGGATTTCAGCGCCGTCCAGGGTGACGAGCAGACTGACGAGCAGGCTGACGAGCACATCGGACACGAGGTGGTGATCAAGGGTGAACTCGACCCCACGACCAACACCATCAAGGTGAGTTCCGTCTCGGCCCACGGTCACGGTCACTAAGCACCTTAACGGCAACGATCTCATATCTAAATGCCACCGAGTCGGGGAGCCTATCAAGGGCTCCCCACTCCTTTCTGTGTCTGGATCTCTAATTCTTCAATTTTGGGGTGGTTAGCCCGTATTATGGATAATCCGGGTTAGTTTAGGATAGCCCGTATTATTCATAAATTCTCTACTGCATCGCCGAAATCACTCGTCCTGAGGGTGTTGCGCTCCATCGGCCTCCTCAGCGTACCGGATAGTACGCTTGCGGGGGCCTCGGTCGTGCGCCTTGTCAGGCCGGCGCTTTCTTCGGTTCCTCAGATGAAGGCGGCGGCGCTTCGTGACGAGAACCTATGCATAATCCGGGCTAGGCAGCCTCCCGAAGTTCGCTCTCGGTACCCGGTCTCTTGTGGTGACGGGCGATCGCCACCGCGATAACCAGCCAGATCCCGACGAAAGCCAATTTCACCAGGGCGTAGCTTCCGAGAGCCAGACATGGCAGGACAAAAAGGGCGCCGCGGATCCCAATGTATTTGAAGATTTTGGAAACCAAAAACAACTGAATGAGGAAGCCAAGCAGGTTTTGCCAGCTGTAAAAGTTTCCGTAGAACTGTCCGAGCATCACCTGCATTTGGGAATCGTCGGCCGTTTCTGCCGCAATTCCGGCAATCACGACTTAGTCGAGGATGAAGCTTCCCGTTGTGTTGACCACGTTCATCAACAGAATAAGGATGGCGATCAGCAGCAAATAACGCGGGGTGAAGATGGAGAGGAAGCGGTCGAGCAGGCTTTTTTTGGTTCTGAAATAGGGGTAACGCCCGATGGCATTTAGCTGCCGGAACCTTGAATCAGACCCTGTTGCCCCCAGTCCTCCAGTTGCTCTCGAATTCTCTCGGAAAGGCGAGCTTCGGGCTGGATCTCCAGAAATTGCCTGAAAAGGACTTCAGCTGCCTCGAAGTCCCCTTTTTGCGACATGACCCATCCCAGTACGTAGTGGACTAATGGGTAGTATTGAACTTCATTACTCTGCTGGACTCTCAGGGCAGATACTTCGGCTAGATCGATTCTGCCCAGGGAGCTGTTGGCCACGGCCTTGAAATAGTGAGCTCTGATGAGGTCGGGGCTAATCTGGAGAGCGTCATCGGCTAGCTGAGCGGCGTCTTCCCAGCGTTCCTCCTCCAGAGCGATCAAGGCAAGAGAAACACGGGGTTTGGAGTAGTCGGCATCCGCTGCAATGGCCAACTCGAAAGCCTCTACAGCCCCTGACCGATCCTTTTGTACCGTCCGCACCTCACCTAACATATACCAGGCCGCCGCGAATTCGTCGTAGATCTCCACGGCTTTTTTCAGCTCCTTGGTCGCCTTGGAAAAATTGGGCTTCTCTTTGGTTAACTCCTTGCCTGCCTTCTCCCAGGCCTTTCTGGCATCCTTGGGCGCGGCTAAAGTCTTGAGACTGACCGTGCCTCCCTGCCGGCCGTCTATCGCGTGCAGTACGATCACGCCGATATCGGGGTTGTCGAGAGCCCTTCGCGGCCCCAGCGTAAGGATATCGGATTGGTATCCGGTCAGTTGTGCCTGGATCTCACAGGAACTCAGGTTCTGGGAACGCCTATCTCCGAAGGTTCCCTGATCGCGACCCATATCCCCAGTAAGACCGGCACTAAATCCGCCTCCCTGGCTGCCGCCGTATCCGGAGCCGGAGACAGATGCATCGATGGGCTGCAGGGCATTTTGGCCCCCCCCCCGGTTCAACTCCAAACTGAAAGCGCCGCTGCTGGAGGCGTATTCCTGTCTCATGACAGTGCCCTCGCATATCAGTTCGACTCGTACGGGTTGACCCGGTTCCCGGCCATCGTCCAGAATCACCTTTCCTGACAGGAACAGCGGCCGTTGACGGTCACGTCTTTGACTGGGTTGTTGGGTCTGCTGACCCTGTCCCGAAGACGGAGATTCGTCGCCCCCTCCCCGATCCTGAGCCCAACCGGGGTACCCAAGGACACTAAACACTGCCAAGCTGATCACTGTTTTTTTAAGCATCGAATCTGTCTCCTCTGCATTGATTCCATTTTAGCAGGAAAACGAGTAAATCTCCCCCCAAAACTTTCTCGGCCTCCCGCCGGGTGGCCCAACACTACTGACGGTGTTGCGGCGGACTTCAACGGGGACAAATCCACCGATATGGCGTTTTACCGTGCCGCCGATCAGAGCACAGCCGTTTTCCTAGGTAACGGCGACGGAGAATTCGTGGAAGGCACACCCACAATTTCCGGATCAGATCTTCGGGAATGGCGGCCGCCGATCTGAACTGCGACGGCTGGCCTGACCTGATCCAGCCCAATCAAAACAGCGACAACCTGGCGATTCTGGCAAGTGACGGACGCGGGGGCCTTGAGCCCGGGCCTTTCTACGGCGTCGAAATTCGTCCCCGGGGGAGGTGCGGCCGCTGACTTCAATGAAGATGGACTCCTGGATTTGGCGGTGGCCAACGGTCAGACAGGATCGGTCTCTCTCCTGCTGAACCGGTCAGACTGCATGGTGGCCAAACTGAAGCTCTTACCTTTCAAAATCGACCTGGATGAGAAAAAGAAAGAGCCCAAGGAAATCAAGGCCAAGCTCTCCCTTCCCAAGGGAACGGATAAGGACTCGGTGGATGTCGATTCGATCCGTTTGAACGGTCTGTCCCCGGTTGAGGTCAAGGAGAAAGGAAAATCGCTGGAAGCCATCTTCGACACGGATGCTTTCATCAGCCTTCTTCCTTCCGTGGATCAGAGAACTCACTTTAATGTCCGGCTGACCGCACGGCTGTTCACGGGGAAGCAGCTCGTGGGTGTGGATCGTATACGGATCGAAGACAAGGGGAAATAGCGCGATTTCGTAGCGGCCCTCCGGAATCGGCCCTGGACCTCGTTCTCCCTTTCGTGAAACCTGGAACGTGGAACGCGCTGGTCGTAGACCAGCGGCCGAAGCGCCTCAGTGCGCCGATTCCAGCTGACCGCACCACCGTATCACCGTACCACCCCACGAAAGAACGACCCCACGAATACCTTGACGGTGGTCGATTCCGGTAGTACATTCGGATTCATCTCAAATGAATACCTCAGAAATTCCCCGGCGATAAACTAATCGCCAGAACACGGCAACAAGGAGGAAGGCATCATGAAGATCACCAATCTAACGGATTCCACCCAGATCAAAGGACCGGTCAAGGATTTTCTTTTGGGGAATATCGGCCGGCGGACCTTTCTCAATCGTCTCACTGCTTTGGGACTGACGGCCACGGCGGCCCGGCAGTATTCGCAGTTGCTGGCGGCTCCGTCCCGTTCCGTGGCTGTGGCAGGTGAAGCCACCAGCGCGGTCATCGAGGGCACTGCCGGGGAAATCTTTGTCGAGCAGCTCAGTCGCTGCGGAGTTCGATTTGTTTTCTTCAATCCCTCGACCGGGGATTACCCCGTCTTTGACGCCTTGATGAACCGTCCCGACATGCAGGTGGTGCTGGCTCTACAGGAGGGCGTTCTCACCGCCATGGCCGATGGCTACGCCAAGGCGAGCGGAAAAATCCCGTTTGTGACCTGCGCCCGACCGGGGTTCCCCAACACCCTGGTTCATATGTTCAACGCCTACAAGGATCGGACTCCCATGGTGGTCGCGATCGACCAGTCGGGGGAGACGGCGCGAGGCCGGTGGGGTTTTCAGGAAGTGGACGATCTGGCCAAGGTAGCGGAACCGTTCACCCGCTGGCGATGGGAGACCCGGCGGCCCGAAACCATGGCCGAGGATATCAGGAGAGCCTTCAAGTTTGCAGCGACGCCTCCGGGCGGCCCGGTTTTTCTGATGGTGCCGTCCAACATCCTGGGGACCAAATCCCTCAAGGCGGAGGTCATCGACCAGAGTCAGTTCACGCTCTCCTCCGAGGTCCGTCCCGATACCAGTGAGGTCGAGGAAGTTGCCCAGCAGTTGCTGGACGCCGATAGCCCTGCCCTCTTTGTGGGAAGCGATATCTACCGGTTGGGGGCGGAGAAGGAGGTCGTCCGGTTGGCGGAGCTCATCTCTCTTCCGGTCGTCCAGGAGCCGAGCCGATGGACCAATTCCTTCCCGACCGACCATCCGCTCTACCTGGGCAGCTATCGGGCCAACATGAGATATCCCGCCCAGATCGATTTTCTGTTGAACCTGGGTGGTCTTTTGCCGGTCCCGAGAGGCGCCGCCCCGGCGGTTCCCCGATCCACTCGGATTGCGGAGGTGAAGTTTGACGTCGAGAACAGCGGCCGAATTTACCCGTCGGTGCTGGCGAGTCCGTCGAGCGTCAAGCTCTTTGCGCGAGATCTGATCGAGGCCCTCCAGTCCCGTACCACCGAGGACCGCCGGAGAAAACTCCGGGAGACTCGCTGGGCCCAGACCGAGGAGTTCTCGGCAAAGGTACGAGAGTCGCAGGAAATCGCCGCTCAGTCGCGCAGTGCCGATGTCCCCATCTCTCATGAGCGTTTGGCTCTGGAGCTTCGCGCCAATCTTGACCCTCAGGCCTGTGTGGTTCACGAGGTGGATTCAGGCAGCATTGCGCTGAATTACCTCCCCTTTGGGCAGGACAAAATGGGTTACTTTGACACCACCTCGGCAATCCTGGGTTGGGGTGTGGGCGCCGCAATGGGAGTCAAGCTGGCTCACCCCGACAGGCAAGTCATCTCTTTGTTGGGAGACGGAGCCTTTCTTTTTGGCGGCGACCAGAGCCTGTGGACGGCCAAGCGCTACAACATTCCCATCATCATCGTGGTCGAGAACAATGGCGCTTATGACGGCGAGCGGACCCGGATCTGGTCCCGAGGGGGGGAGCAGCCCAAGGCCGGCAAGGACATGACCTGCTTCATCGGAGAACCTCGTGTCCAGTTCACTAAGCTTGCAGAGGCCTACGGAGTGGCTTCGGAGCAGGTGACGGATCCCAAGGATCTGGGTGCCGCCTTGAAGCGTGCCGCCAACAGCACCCGTGACGGGGAACCCTATCTACTGGATGTGGTGATCTCCCGAAGGGGCTTGGGAGCCGACAAGATCTGGTATCCGGCTTACTCTCTGGCCGATGAGAGAAACCGGAAGGTCTAGGCAGCATTACCTATGATCCAGGCCAGGTGTTCTTGGCCTGAGGACCGTTTCATTTTCCAGAAGGCCGCTCATAGAACGGCCGCTACAACGAAGTCGAATGCCCTTTCAGGTCTCTGATAGGAGCCTTGCTAGTGAACCGTAAACTAGCTCTTGTAGCCGTTGGCTTTGTCTGTCTCACCAGCTCGATTGACCTGATCGCCCAGCAGTTCCCTGTGCCTCGAGCTTCCCGGCGGGTTCGGGTGACCCGGGTGGAGCAGCTGCTCCCCAACGCTCGCATTGTGGCTCGCCGTCCTTTTAAATGGATCGTGGGTGCTCAATGGGGTCTGGGCCTTCAGGAGGGAGAGAAACTTCTCATCGTGGGCAGCCG
>JAYZBY010000083.1:0-9446 GCA_036338555.1 Acidobacteriota bacterium
CTTTGGTATCAAGAACCGTGGATTCTTCTAGAGTGTTCATTCCGGAGTCTTTCGGACTTGCAAGTGTTCTTTGATCCAGACCTGATCCTGCAACTTGATGTCATAGTCCTTGCGCAGTGGATAACCGTGCCAGTCGTCGGGTAAAAGGATGCGTTTTAAGTCAGGATGACCCGAAAAATCAATTCCAAAAAGATCATAGACTTCCCGCTCCATCCAGTCCGCAGTCCTCCAGACGTTGGTTGTGGAGGGAACGGACTCCCCTTCCGCTACCGCACACCTGAGCCGAATCAAGGTCTTCTTCTGGTGAGAATAGAGATGATAGACCACACAAAAGCGCTTCTCATCGCCCAGGTAGTCAAGCGCCGTGAGGTCAATCAGGTAGTCATAATCAGAACCGGCATCATCACGAAGGTGGAGCAGAACGTCATGCAACACCTCCAGCGAAACCGTGTAGGTCGCCTGACCCAGGAAGGATTGTCCCGAAAGAATGCCTCCAGAAAACTTTTTCTGCAGACGTTCCAGGAGCGGGTCGTCGACCAGGTCCTCATAGGTGGGGACCTTTTTCTTGGCTGGCCTGGTAGGAGGTTTGTCGGTTTTCTCCTTAGCGGCAGCGGGTGGGCTGGGCTGGGTTGGCTTGGCAGGCTTTGCAGACTGAGCTGGCTTTGTAGACTTGGCTGGAGCCTTCGCCTTCTTCTCCTGGGACTCACCGGCCTCGCCGGACTGCTGAGCCCCCGGACTGTCCGACTCTTGAGTTTCTTCTCCTCCTGACTTCGAAGGCGGTTGAGTCTTATCCTCTTCGCTCATTTCACTCCGCGACTAGCCCGAATGGTGCATGATTCGGACAGGTTAGCTCGCCTGACTCGGCTCATCCCTTTTTGGCAATGGTCATTTGATCGATTTTGTCCTGCAGTCGCATCAAGCCGTAAAGCAGCGCTTCAGGACGGGGCGGACATCCAGGAATATACACATCCACTGGAATGACCTTATCGACGCCCTGTAGAGTGGAATAGGTGTCAAAGGGACCCCCCGCACTGGAACAGGCACCCATGGAAATGACCCACTTGGGCTCCGGCATCTGATGATAGAGACGCTGAATCACCTCACCCATCTTGAGCGTGACCGTCCCGGCAATGATGATCAAATCAGACTGCCTGGGCGAGGGACGAAAAATCCCTGCCCCAAACCGATCCATGTCAAATCGGGAGGCTCCGGCCGCCATCATCTCGATCGCGCAGCAGGCCAATCCAAACGTCATGGGCCAGAGTGAGGATTTTCTGGCCCAGTTGAAGACCGAATCAACGGTCGTCGTCACAATGTTTTCGTGCATTCGATTTTCGACTAAACCCATTCCAACGCACCTTTTTTCCAAACGTAAAAATAGCCCACAATCAAGATACCCAGGAACACAACCATTTCAATAAAAAGGAAAATGGGCAACTGTTTATAAATAATCGCCCAGGGAAACAGAAATATCGTCTCTACATCAAACACCACAAAAAGGATCGCGATGATATAGAAGCGGACCGAGAACCGGTCCCGAGAATCGCTCTCCGGATCGACTCCACACTCGTAGGGCATCAACTTGGTAACATTCGGCTTGCTGGGACGAACCAGCCATCCCACAGTCAGGCCCACGATGGGAAGGGACAAGGCAATCACAATAAAAATCAAAATCGGAACATATGACGCTAACATTTCATACCCCCACTAATAGCCTAATCACTGCGCATCACCAGGGCAAGGGATTTCAACCCGGATAATCCAGGTAGCCCAAAAAACTGGACTCCCTTGGGGCTTTCCCGTCACTCCCGCAAAAGTTTCTCAAAATACTCGATCGTCTTGCCTAACCCCTCCTCCAGGTCCACCTCCGGTTCCCATCCTAACAACTTTCGGGCTTCGGAAATGTCGGGGTTGCGTCGCGTGGGGTCATCCTGTGGGAGAGGCTCAAAAATAATCTCCGACTGGCTTCCCGTTGCCTCCCGAATCCGTTCCGCCAGGGATAGAATCGTCGATTCCACCGGGTTGCCCAGATTGATGGGACGGTGAACCCCGTCACAGGCCATCAACTGCTCCAGTGCTCCCACCAGATCGGAAACATAGCAAAAAGAGCGGGTCTGAGACCCCTCTCCGTAGATGGTCAAAGGATCCCCGCGGAGAGCCTGGACGATGAGATTGCTGACGACCCTGCCGTCGTCAATCGACATTTGCGGGCCATAGGTATTGAAGATTCGAGCGATTCGAATATCCACCTGATGCTGACGGTGATAATCCATCATCAGGGTTTCGGCGACCCGCTTTCCTTCGTCGTAGCAACTGCGCAATCCAATGGGATTGACGTTGCCCCAGTACTTTTCCGTTTGAGGCTGTACCTGCGGATCTCCGTAGACTTCGGATGTACTGGCCTGAAGAATCCGAGCCCGGACCCGCTTGGCCATACCCAGCATATTGATGGTACCCATAACATTGGTTTTAACCGTCTTAACCGGATTGTACTGGTAGTGAACCGGCGAAGCGGGACAAGCCAGATTATAGATTTGCTCGACTTCCAGTAGAATGGGCTCGACAATGTCATGTCGGATCAACTCGAAAGAGGAATGATCTAAAAAAGGTTGGATATTGCGCTTGGATCCTGAAAACAGATTGTCCAGGCACAACACCTCATGTCCCTGCTCCAGCAAGGATAGACATAAGTGGCTGCCGATGAATCCCGCCCCGCCGGTCACTAGTATTCTCATAACGTTCCCTAACAAGCCGCTGGTCTTCGACCAGCGCGTTCCACGTTCCAGGTTCCACGTAGGCCTCGATACCTGCCCGAAAATCCGAAACCCGAAATTCGAAGGCCCAAATCCGAAAACAGTCGGAAATTCAAAACTGGACCGTTCTCCACACGGAGCATAAGCGACGCGTTTCTCCACTCCGAGCGTCAGCGAGGAGTTTCTCCGCGTGCGAAGCACGCTTCTCCTGTCTCCTTCTTACTCAGTATCTCCTATTCTGCTCCCATTGCCAGGCCGTCGAAAGAATCGTTTCGACACTCGAGTGTTCCGGCTCCCACTTCAACATCTGACGAGCCTTCCCCGGGTCGGCCACCAGATGGGAAGGATCTCCCGGCCGGCGGTCGGAGACCTCCAACGGAATTTCCCGGTCGGTGAGTTTCCGGGAGGCCTCAATCAGTTCCATGACGCTGAATCCCTGCCCTGTCCCCAGGTTGAACACCTCGCTGTCTCGCTCCTCGCACAACCACTGATAAGCTGCAACGTGCCCGGACGCCAGGTCCAGGACATGAATATAGTCCCGGACACAAGTCCCATCGGTCGTAGGATAATCGTCACCGAACACCTGTAGCTTCTTCAACTCGCCCGTCGCCACCTTCAAGATCCGGGGAATCAGATGAGTTTCGGGTTCATGGGACTCCCCCAACTGACCGTCCAGACTGGCGCCCGCTGCGTTGAAGTAGCGCAAAGAGACAAAGCTCAGTCCGTAGGCCCGATCATATTCCTTGAGCACCCTCTCAACCATCAGCTTGCTTTCTCCGTACGGGTTCATGGGCTCGAGCGGATGAGTCTCGTCGATCGGGATTCGTTGGGGATCTCCATAGGTGGCGCAGGTGGAAGATAGGATGAATTTCCCGACGTCGTGGCGAAGCATGACTCGCAGGAGAGTCAATGAATTCACCACGTTCTGCTCATAGTACCGGCGAGGATTTTCGACCGACTCTCCCACCTCACAGAGAGCGGCGAAGTGCATCACCGCATCCACCGAATGTTTCTGGAAGATCGATTCCAGCAACTCCTCGTCTGCTAACTCGCCCCTGATGAAGTCCCCATCAAGGACCGCCTGTTCATGTCCCTTGCTGAGATTGTCAAGAGTGATGGGCCGATAGCCGCTGCGCGCCAGTTCACGCGCGGCATGGCTGCCGATGTAGCCGGCACCTCCAGTGACCAGGATCGACTTCATTCAATCCAAACCGTCGAACTCACTCACAATCCCAAGTTGCCCGCTGCTGCAGAGTGGAACTCAAGGACGTACTGGTAGTCGCCGGGAAACTCCAGGGTCCGGCTGTAATCCACGACCACTATGATTTCCGGGCGTTGCCGTACCCGCTCGACCCGGATATCGTTTTGTTCGACCTGAAAATCCATACTCTGGGCCAGGGCCATGACCTGCCGACGGATCGTGCGATCGTCCCAAGTCTGGACCGTGCCTTTTCCCGCAATCACCAGAAGCTCATCGAAAAATTCATCCTGCTCCAAATAGACGGGAACGATCCGAAAGGCTCCATAACCCAAAACAGCGAGGATGAGTATGACGACCAGGCAACCCAGGTTGCCTTCTCCACGCTGTCCTCTGTCTGGAGTGTTTCTCATCGTCGTAACCCTTTTTCCTGGACTCTGGCTTTCTCTCCCTTATGCGTGTCATGGGCTCTCCCATGATTTTAACAGGAAAAGTGCAAGGAATGCAGGAGACAGGGGCCCGGAGTAAGGAGCGTCATTGATCTACCGTACACTAAGAAAGTGAACCCTATCATCTGCCCCAGCTGCGGGCACGCGATGCTGGAGCGGCGGTGTAAGCTTATTTGTCCTACTTGTCACTACACAGAGACTTGAAGTGACCTCGGTCTGCCGGTCCTGGCAGGCGAGGAAACGCCTAAAAAATCACACCGCAATAAGTTTACCTCCTGACCGAAGGGCACACGGCCGTGCGCCCCTACACTTCTGTCCTATAATGGACCGTTATGTCCAGTTCAAAGGAACTCTCCTACTCCGGTGTCTCGTACGGACAAGCCTGGTCTGAATCCGCTGACTTCCAGCTGGTGAGTCCCTTCCGACCCAGTCGCGATCAAAGCAAGGCGGTTGATGAGCTGGTGCGCAGAATCGAAGAGGGGCAACAGGATCTCGTATTGTTGGGCGTTACCGGATCGGGGAAAACATTCACCATGGCCAAGGTCATCGAGAAGCTGAACCGTCCCACTCTGATTTTGGTTCACAACAAGACCCTGGCCGCCCAGCTCTATCAGGAGTTCAAGAATTTTTTCCAGCACAATGCTGTGGAATATTTCGTCAGCTACTACGACTACTACCAGCCAGAGGCATACATACCGGCCAGCGACACTTACATTGAAAAGGAAGTGTTGATCAACGACGAGATTGATCGTCTACGGCATTCAGCAACTCGTTCACTCTTTGAAAGACGGGATTGCGTCATCGTGGCAAGTGTCAGCTGCATTTATGGCCTTGGCTCACCCGAGGCCTATTACGGCATGTTATTGATGTTGAACGAAGGGCAGCAGATCACTCGCCAGGAAATTCTTCGCAGGTTGGTCGAAATTCAGTACGAACGAAGTGATAGTGAACTGGCTCGAGGGACTTTTCGCATTCGCGGTGACGTGGTGGAAGTCATCCCCGCCTACGGTGACTATGGGATTCGGATCGAATTGTTTGGAGACGAAATTGACGCGATTCACCAGTTCGATCCGCTTACCGGAGAAATCGTCAAACGCCATCCTCGTGTTCCCATCTACCCGAAATCCCACTATGTGATACCTCGGAGCCAGTGGGAGGCTGCAGTCGAGAGCATTCGAGAAGAGCTGGAGGAACACCGCACCCAGTTGGAGAATCAGGGTTTGCTCATGGAGGCACAACGGGTCCACCAACGAACCATGTTCGATCTGGAGATGATCAAATCGGTGGGATACTGCAGGGGAATTGAAAACTATTCCCGGCACCTCACGGCTCGTCTTCCGGGAGAACCTCCTCCCACTCTGATGGACTATCTGCCGAAGGACGCCATGATGTTCATTGATGAAAGTCATGTTTCGATTCCACAGCTGCGAGGCATGTACGAGGGTGATCGTTCCCGAAAGCTCAATCTGGTCAAGTACGGATTCCGATTGCCCTCCGCCCTGGACAATCGGCCGCTCAACTTTGTTGAGATCGAGGGACGCCTGCCCCAGACACTGTGTGTTTCGGCCACTCCCGGACCCTATGAGCTGGAACGGTGCGGCCACCAGGTGATAGAGCAGATTATCCGTCCCACCGGCCTGATGGATCCGGAGATCGAAGTGCGGCCTGTCAAGGGACAGATTGACGACTTGCTGGAAGAAATCCGTCAGCGAGCCCGGCGCAAAGAACGAGTCCTGGTGACGACTCTTACCAAGAGAATGTCGGAAGAATTGTGCGAATACTACACGGAGCTGGGAGTCGCCGTTTGCTATCTACACTCCGAGATCAATACCCTGGACCGGGTCAAGATCCTTCATCAACTCCGATTGGGCAAATTTGACGTGCTGATCGGGGTCAACCTGCTGCGAGAAGGCCTGGATTTGCCCGAAGTATCCTTGGTGGCCATCCTGGATGCCGACAAGGAAGGATTTCTTCGAAGCAGTACCTCTTTGATTCAGACCGCTGGAAGAGCGGCTCGAAACATCAACGGCAGGGTCATCATGTATGCCGACGTTGTCACACGATCCATGGCCACCGCTCTCCAGGAGACGGAACGTCGGCGTGTGATCCAGCAGAAGTACAACGAACAAAACGGGATCACTCCGACAACCATTCTCAAGCCCGTCAACAGAAACTTTCTGGAAATGGCCCAGCTGGACTACCACGAGACTCCCACCATCGCCGAAGACATTGAGCAGTATTCTTCAGCCGAGGAAATCTACCAGGAGATCGAGCGAATGGAAGCACAGATGACAGAAGCAGCCCAGAAATTCGAATTCGAGAAAGCGGCGGACTTCAGAGATAGAATCAAACATTTAAAAGAAATTGATTTGCAATTGGGTTTATCCATTCACACGCCCCCAAAGCCCGAAAGATCGAACCCGAAAGCCTAGGCACTAAAATGTTAATCGAACCAGCCACCTCGATAGGAGGGGAGATTGTGCTCCCTGGCGACAAATCCATCTCCCACCGCTATGCGGTTCTGGGGGCCATGGCCCGCGGGACCACATCCATTACAGGCTTCTCACACAGTCAGGATTGTGAGTCTACCCTGGACTGCCTGAGAGAACTGGGGACTGAAATTCACCGATCGGAAAACCGTATTGAGATTCGAAGCCAGGGCTGGGAAAGGTTCCAGCAGCCCGGGAAGCACCTGGATGCGGGCAACAGCGGAACCACTATCCGTCTTCTTTCGGCCCTGTTGGCCGGATCTCCTTTTGTTTCCACCATCCAAGGCGACGCATCGTTGAATCGCCGGCCCATGCGCCGAATCCTCAACCCGTTGAGCCAGATGGGAGCGACCATCCAAGCCCAAAATGAGGAGTATCCGCCTCTACGCCTGACCGGCACCCAGCTCACAGGAATTGAGTACCCATTGCCCGTCGCCAGTGCCCAGGTCAAGTCGTGTGTTCTGTTGGCGGGACTGATGGCTCACGGGGAAACCACAGTGGTAGAGTCCATCCCTTCCCGTGACCATACCGAGCGGGCTCTTCCTTTCTTTAACGCCCGATTCACCCGGATCAATCAACATCTTCAGGTGACGGGACCCGCCTCGTTGGAGGCGGCAACCATGCAAATTCCAGGAGATTTTTCAGCTGCGGTATTCTTCATTGTGGCCGCACTCTTGCTTCCCGATGCGCGCCTGCACTTGCGTGATCTGGGGGTTAACCCTTCCCGAACCGGCCTGCTCACCCTGCTTGAAGAAGCCGGAGCAGAGTTCGAGAGAACTAATCTCAGGGAGCTCAACGCGGAACCCGTATGCGATCTTGCCGTTCGATTCAGTCCTGAAATTTTCAGGAAATTTCCACCAGAGATCAGTGGTGAATGGCTCACCAACATGATTGATGAAATCCCCGTCCTGGCAGTTCTGGGAACGCGCCTCCAGAAGGGACTGCGAATCCGCGGCGGTGAAGAACTCAGGAAGAAGGAATCCGATCGGATCAACTCAGTGGTGGTCAATTTAAGAAACCTGGGAGTCCAGGTGGAGGAGTTCCCCGACGGGTTCAAAATTCCGCCGGGCCAGCAAATTCAAGGAGGAAAGGTTCAAACCTTTGGAGACCACCGCATCGCCATGGCTTTTGCAGTGGCCGGCCTTGTTGCAGACGCACCTGTCGAACTGGACCAACCTTCCTGTGTCTCGATCTCGTTCCCGGATTTTTTCGAAACATTGAACTCTCTTCGTTGCTAACCGGATCATAACGTGGATAAACAAATTTATCTCGTCGGCTTCATGGGCAGCGGGAAATCGACGATCGGTCCGATTCTGGCCCGTGAAATGAAGCGCCCCTTTCATGACCTGGATGAACTGATTGAGAAAGAACAGAAACAAACGATTGCCGATATTTTTGACAGCCAAGGAGAGCCCTTTTTCCGAGAGTTGGAATCGCACAGTCTGGTACAAAGTCAATATCTCGAGGCCTGCGTGATGGCGCTTGGAGGTGGCGCCTTCATCAGCGAGTTCAACCGGAACTTCATCTCCAAACACGGGATTTCAGTGTGGTTGAGGGTACCCCTTCAATTGGCAAAAACTCGCTGTGAAGACTCGGAAGATCGGCCGTTGGCAAGGGACCTGGGACGGTGGGAATCCCTGTTCAAGGTCCGTGAGATGCACTACAGCCTGGCCGACATTCAGGTTGAGGTGGAGTGGAAATCCCCTGACCAGATCGCGGCCGAGGTTCAGGAAAGGCTGGAGGAGCTGGCGGGATAGGGGTTCGTTCGTTTTTCGTTCGTTCATTTTTTCGTTTTTCGTCTTTTCGTTCGAAACGAGAACAATTCCTCTTGGGTCCCGTCGGCCAGGTTTGCTATATTCATTCCAATGGTCAGGTCTTTGATTTTGCTCCTTTTTTTGCCAGCGAGTCTTTTGGCTACGACCTCCTTTTCCCTGGATCAAATCTCTGAGCAATTTCCTTCCAAAGGGTTCGAGGAGGAAATCGAGTTCTGGAGAACGATCTTCACCCACTATGGAGAAAAAGACGTCCTTCTTCACGACCAGAACGACCTTCGGCTGATCTACCAGGTGGTGACGTTCGATAAGGGCGTTCGCAATGATAATCGCGAATTCAGACGCCAGAGGACGGAGCTCAGAAAAAGAGAGCGGCAGATCCAGAAAATCCTGGATGACATCCGCAGATGGGGATCCGCTTCTGATCGACTCACGCCGGAACATCATCGGATCATCCAGGTGTTGAAGCCTCACGGTTATACTCTCGGAGCGGCAGAACTGAGCAAACTGAGAGGAAACATCCGCTCCCAGCGTGGAATCAAAGGGAAATTCCGCGAAAGTCTCATTCGCTCCGGAAAATATCTCCCTGCCATTGAAGAGATCCTCGAACAGCACGGCGTTCCGTTAGAATTGGCTTTCCTGCCCCACGTGGAGTCCTCTTTTGATTACGGCGCCTATTCGAAACGAGGAGCCGCTGGCATCTGGCAGTTCATTCGGAGTACCGGACGCCGGTACATGACGATCAGCAGCTACGTCGATGAACGTCTTGATCCGCTGACAGCCAC
>JAYZBY010000084.1:0-13870 GCA_036338555.1 Acidobacteriota bacterium
AGCAGGCTGAATTCTTCGAAAAGGCGGTGGAACTGGCGCCTGATCTTGCGGTTGCCCGTTTTAATCTGGCGCTCGTTTACATCAGGCAGGAACGCCCCCGGTTGGCCCTGGAGCAGCTCGATGAATTGATCGAGCTGGACCAAACCGATCCTCGTGGCTACCTGCTTCGCGCTCGACTGCGATTTGAAGCCAATCAGCTGGATCCGGCTGCCTCTGATCTGAATCGAGCCCTTGAACTGGATCCTGAAAATTACCAGGCCTGGCAGTTCAGGGGGCGGGTTCACTACCAAAGGCAACAGTATGCGGAGGCGGTAAAGGCCTTTGAAGCGGTTTTGGAGCGGAACCCCAGCCTGGTGGAAGCATTCTTTGATCTTGCCCTGTCACAGCAGGCATCGGGTCAGGCACAAGAAGCCATAAAGAGCTATCAGAAATTTCTGCTCGCCTTTCCAGACGATTTCCAAGCTCATTATTTTTTGGGTCTTGCCTACCGTGATGAGAGTCAAGGGGATCTGGCGTTGGAACAGTTGCAGATAGCGGAGCGTATCGACCCCAGTCACAAAGAGCTGTCTCAGGAACTGGGTAATCTGCTTCTGGACCGCGGAGATCTTGAGGAAGCCCAAATGAGACTGCTTCGTGCCGACCCGGAGTCCGCCGCCAATCTAGGAAATTTGGGTATCATCGCCAAGAGACAGGGCGACCCTGCTCAGGCAGAAAGCTATCTTCGAAGGGGCCTTGAAAAAGAGCCCGAAAATGCTGCTTTATGGATTCAACTGGGAGAGGTTTTTTCGGCCCAGCAAAAGGAGAGGGAAGCGGTTGAGGCCTACCAAAGAGCTCTTCGCTACCAACCTCGGGATTTCGATACGTTGTTAAATCTGGGAACGCTCCTGTTCAATCTGGACCAGGCTAAACAGGCGCGCAGGCTGCTGGAACAAGCGGTTGAGGTGAATCCCGACGATGGACTTGCCAACTATAATTTGGCGCTGGTGCTGGACGAAGCGAAAGACTTTGATCAAGCCCAGGTCCGGTACCTCAAGGCGCTTGATCATGGAGTTGACACCGCCCATGCTCACTTCAGGCTGACCTTTTTATGGGCCCGTCAAGGAGCAAAAGACCAGGCTTTGGAGCATTTGCAGCAAGCATTCGAAAAGGAAGCGGAGACCTATGTACGCCTGGCAGCAGAAGAGCTTCTCCAGGTCAGTTCGGAATGGGACAGCATCCGCTATACGGATGAGTTCAACCAGTTGCTCGAGCAATACTGGGATAGGATGGAATAGGCGTGCTTCGCACGCAGGCCGCTGGTCTTCGACCAGCGCGTTTCAAGTTCCCTGTTTTATCGTTCCTGTTTGCCACTATGGTCCCGCTTTTGGTGGGGGCGCTGGGGCG
This sequence comes from Acidobacteriota bacterium, assembly GCA_036338555.1. GTDB lineage: Bacteria > Acidobacteriota > UBA6911 > RPQK01 > JADFOI01 > JAPYTY01. The sequence continues at coordinate 1,384 of JAYZBY010000084.1, forward strand.
GCCCCCCACACCAGGGTCGTTTTCGGGTTGCTTGTCAGCCCGACTATCCCACACCCGGTCTACTGCATCGGCGCCATGATCCGTCCTGACTTTGTTGCATTCGTTCGGCCTCCTCAGCGTACCGTACAATACGTTTCCGGGGACCTCCTATTGTGCGCCTTGTCAGGCCGGCCCTTTTTTCGCTTCGCTCAAATAAAAGCGGCTTCGTTCCTCAGATGAAGGCGCCGCCACTTCGTGACGACCTGGTGTGAGAAAGTCAGGCTTGAGCGGCTTCCGGAATCGGCGCACTGAGGCGCCTCCCACACTTCCGGACAACCAAGAAGCATTCAGGATGAAAAGTGTTTTTTCGGATTTAGGGCTTCGGATTTCGGACTTTTTCTCAGCTGGCAAGGATCAAAAGTTTCTGTCTGTTTTTCACTCGTACAGTAGATATTTTTTCCGTTTTTCCTTGAACTTATCGAGTTCCCCTTGCCAACGATTCACGATTTCCTCCACCGGCCGGCCTTCAGAAAGGGCTTCGCGAATCCAGCTATTTCCTGCCAGACGGTCGAAGAAAGTGTCGTTGAACTCCAGCTGCTCAGGATGAAGCCTGCGGACTTCTGTCAACAACCGCAGAGCAATGTTCAGCGGTTGAAATGTGTTGCGATCGAGGATGTGAATTTGAATCCCCTGGCAGGGCTGATCCTGAAATTTGGAAAAGGTGGGGGCGAAGGTCTGAGGACGAAAGCGGACCCCGGAAAGCTGAAGACGGTTCAATCGTCTGGCCAGTTCCCGGCCATTGAGCCATGGGGCACCCACCAACTCGAAAGGAAGGGTCGTTCCTCGACCCTCCGAAAGGTTGGTGCCCTCGATCAGGCCGAAGCCCGGGTAAACGGTGGCGGTGGTGAGGGTGGGCATATTGGGAGAGGGAAGGATCCATTCCAGGGAGGTCTGATCGTACCAGTGGCGGCGGTTCCAATCGTCAAGCGGAACCACCTTGAGATTGGTTTCCAATCTTTTTTCTTGATTGAGCATCCGAGCCAGTTCGCCGGTTGTCATCCCATAACGAATGGGGAGTCCGGGAAGTCCCACAAAGGACTCATGTCCGGTTAGCAAGACGGGCCCTTCGACCCGTGCTCCGTCAATCGGAACCGGTCGATCCAGAACAATAAAGGGAATGCCTTTTTTGGCCGCCGCCTGCATGCTCAGGTACATCGTCGAGATGTAGGTGTAAAAGCGCACCCCCACGTCCTGGATGTCATAAATCAGGGCCTCCACATTCTCCAGCATCTCGGCGGTCGGAGCGCGAGTATCCCCGTACAAACTGTAGACGGTCCCGTAGTCGGAGATGCGATCTCCCGCCTGCGCCTGGCCGAAGACTCCATGTTCGGGGCCGAATAAAGCCACCACTTCGACTTCAGGATGTTGAGCCAGGACTTCCCAGGTGGAGACCAATTGAGAATTAACCCCTGTGGGATTGGTGATCAACCCCACGCGTTTCCCCTGAATCCAGTCCAGATAGGGATTTTCGAGAATACGGTCGGCTCCGGATCGGACCCGGGCTTGGGTCAGTGTAAAGGGGAAAATGAAGAAAGCGGCCAGAAGAGTCAGTGAGACTGTGACCTTATTGGAGGACATCTCAAGACTCGCTTAGCCCATACAGGTGCGTGAATTTGTGTTCGAGATAGTCCAGGAAATACTGGGAACTCAGGGGTTCATCGGTGATGTCCTCGATGAGCCTTTCTGCCGTGACCGTTTTGGCGCGCTGATGGATTTCCCGGCCCAACCATTCACGCAAGGGAATCAGCTTTCCGCTGCGGATGTTTTCCTCCAGTTCCGGCATGGCCAGGTTGGCCTGATGGAAGATTTGCGCAGCGTAAAGATTTCCCAGTAGGTAAGTGGGGAAGTAGCCCATCGATCCATGAGACCAGTGAATGTCCTGGAGAACTCCTTCCGAAGCGTTGGAGGGAACGACGCCCAAGTATTCCTCCATTTTGGCATTCCAGACCTCCTCCAGGTCGGGGACTTCCAAATCCCCCTCAATCATGAGTTTTTCCAATTCATAACGCAGGATGACATGAAGGCCATAGGATACCTCGTCGGCCTCAACTCGGATCAGAGAAGGCTCGACTCGATTGATACCCTGTACCAGAGTGTCGATTGAGATGTGATCCAGCTGACCCGGGAAGACCTCCTTGAGGTGTGTGAACCAGTGCTCCCAAAAGGCGCGGCTCCGACCCACCTGATTCTCCCAAAGGCGCGATTGGGATTCATGGATCCCAAGAGAAATAGAATCACAGGCAGCGGACCCGTAGTGCTCAAACCCCAGTCCCTGCTCGTACAGGGCATGTCCCCCTTCGTGAATAATGCCAAACAGCGAGGAAGAGAAGTCATTTTCTGAGTAGCGGGTCGTGATCCGAACATCCAGCGGGGAGAGTCCGGTGCAAAAAGGATGCGGTGAGCGATCCAGCCGACCGGCTTCCCACTGAAAGCCCATGGCGGAGAGTACCTGGCGCCCGAAGTCCTGCTGTCCGGCGGCAGGGAAATGACCCTTCAACAGCTCCGGATCGGGCTGCCTGCCGGAGGCCTGGATTTGGGTGAGCAACTCGGTTAATCGCGGTCTCAGGATGGCAAACAGCGGGTCCAGCTCCTGAACCGTCATGTCTGGCTCGTAGTGATCCAGCAGGGCGTCGTACAGTGAATCGGATTTCTGCAGGCAGCGGGCTTCTTGGCGCTTGAGTCCTAGAATCTTCTCAAGCCAGGGTGAAAACTGGGGCCAGTCGGAGTTGCCGCGGGCCTGAACCCAGGCTTCATAAGCCAGGGAAGTGGTTTCCGCCAATTCTCGAACCAGGCGCTCAGGAAGCTGCATGGCTTTATCTCGATCCCGGCCGAGTTCTCGAACCGCAGCCTTCGGCCACAGCTCTAAATCGGCCTCCTGGAGACGATCGAGGAGTTCTCCCAAGGATGGATCGGTGAGTTTCTGGTGGTGGAAGGCAGAAAGAGCGGACATCTGTCGGGCTCTAAAGGCACCCCCCTGGGGCGGCATCATGGTTTCCTGATCCCAGGAGAGCGTATCGAGAACGCTCCTGAGGAGTATGAGTTCCTCGCTTAGCTGCTCGAATCGGGTGAGGTGTGTGGTTTGAGAGTCAATTGTCATAATACTTATTCCGGTCGGGGAACGATGATAGTATGCCACTGAAAGACGATTAGTGCCTCGGAAGAATTCTCTTTGACCTACTTTGACGTACAATATAGCTCGGTTGTTCCTGGCTGGAGGGGAAGAATGCTTTTGAGATGGCTGATCTTGTTGGTGGCGATCGGCGGACTGCGGGCACAGCCCCTATCGTTGGCCAGTCCCGAGGAGGTCGGGATGTCGAGTGCGCGGCTGGCTCGGTTGGATGAAGTAATCCTACGGGCCATCCAGGAGGAGGAAACTCCTGGCGCAGTCGTCCTGGTGGCTCGCAAGGGAAAGGTCGTCTACCGCAAGGCATTTGGTGCCAAGAGCCTGGTTCCCCACAATGAGCCTGTCTCCATTGACACCATTTTCGATGTGGCGTCCTTGACCAAGATCCTGGCTACGGCGACCTCAGTCATGCTCCTGGTGGAGGAGGGTAAGCTATCCCTGACTGATCCGGTTTCGGTGTATCTACCCCGCTTCGCACAGAATGGTAAAGGGACGGTCACGGTTCTTCAGCTGTTGACCCACTACTCGGGGCTGCGCCCCGACCTGGATCTGAACCAACACTGGGAAGGGTATGAAACCGGTATCACAAGAGCACTGAAAGAGGAGCTGGTGGCACCCCCGGGGGAAGAATTCATCTACAGCGACATCAATTACGTGGTTCTGGCAGAGGTGGTTCGCCAGGTGAGTGGCCAGCCTTTACCCGAATTCGCAGCTGAACGCATTTTTGGGCCGTTGGGGATGGGGCATACGTATTTTTTGCCCCCGGTGGAAGTCCGAAACCGTATTGCCCCGACCGAATCCAGGAACGGGGAAATGCTTCAAGGGGCTGTACACGATCCCACCACCTTCCGGATGGGAGGCTATGCGGGTCATGCGGGATTGTTTTCGACTGTTGAAGATACGGCTATCTACGCCCAGATGATTCTTAATCTGGGAGAATTTGAAGGAGTTCGAATCCTGTCTCCTCTTGCCGTCCTCAAGATGACGACTTCTCAGTCACCGGAAGGAGCGGATCATTGGCGCGGCATCGGCTTTGATATTCGTTCACCCTTTAGCGGACCGCGCGGTGATCTTTTTCCGATTGGATCGTTTGGTCACACGGGATTCACGGGTACCTCGTTGTGGATTGATTCTTACAGTCAGGCTTTTGTCATTCTGTTCACCAATCGGGTTCATCCCGAGGGTGGGGGAAGTGTCACTTCGTTACGGAAAAAGGTCGCTTCGGTGGTGGCAGCCTCCATTGTGGAAGTTGCCATAGTGCGTTAGCCCGTTTTTCATCGTGACTGATGTCCCAGTGCTGCCCAGTTTGTAAAGCTCGTTTATGGGCAGATCCTTTGCTGACATCCGGTCGGCTCGTTTGTCCCAGATGCGGGGCTGAATTCCGGCCGACCGTTCCCTGGGCGTATTTTCGAATCCTTCTCCTAGTGGTGGTCACACTGGCGGTCCTTGTCATTGCTTCTTTCTCTCAGCGCAGCATCTGGATCCTGATTTTTCTCATCGGAGCAGCAATTTGTTTCTGGTTCCTGCCACGTTTTATTGATCTGCAACACATCTCTGAATTGCGCGTTCCCGAAGGCCCCATGGAATCGGAGCAGATGGAGCTCAAACTGGAGGACAAGCAATGGGAGGACAAACATGACGAATGCCAGAAGGGGCACCGATTTCGACAGCTGATCTATCTGCTGGTGGCCATCGTCTTGTTTTTCCTCTTTCTGATCGGTGTCGGGACGGATTGGTGATTCAATCCCCCGTCGGGTAGAATCTACCCGGGCTAACCACTTTGGAGGTATTTTCTGATGATGATTCAACTGAAGAAAACAGTTCTCGTCGCTTTATTGCTTGGGATATTTCCTGTCGAGACAGCGGCTCAAAATGTCGAGGTGCAGATTAACGAATGGGAAGTTCCCTGGGGACAGACCCGGCCACGTGATCCCTACCTGCGGGTGCAGGATCAGATCTGGTTTGTGGGCCAGGCAGGACACTACCTGGGGTTGTTTGACAGCAAGACCCGGGAGTTCAAGCGTTATGACCTGGATCCCGGAACCGGACCTCACAACGTAATTGTTGGAGAAGATGGATCCATCTGGTATGCAGGCAACCGGGCCTCCCATATTGGGCGCCTGGATGCCAGGTCGGGTGAAATCACAAAATTCATGATGCCCGATCCGGAGGCCGGAGATCCGCATACCTTGACCTTTAACCACGACGGAGACATCTGGTTCACGGTTCAACGGGGCAATTTCGTGGGGAAATTCGATGTCGACACAGGGGACATTCAGTTAATCAGTGTGCCCACGCCCAGAGCCAGGCCGTATGGGATCGTTGTCGACTCCAAGAACCGGCCGTGGATTTGCCTGTTTGGAACCAACAAGATTGCCACGGTCGATCCCGACACCATGGAATTGACCGAGTACCCGCTGCCGAATGAAGAGGCGCGGCCACGACGGATGGCTCTGACCTCCGATGATCGAATCTGGTACGTTGATTATGCCCGAGGCTATCTGGGTCGTTTGGATCCGGCCACGGGCCAGATCAAGGAGTGGGAGAATCCCGCCAAGAGTCAGTCTAGACCCTATGCCATGACCGTGGATGATAAGGATCGCCTCTGGTTCGTGGAGACCCTTCCTCAACCCAATCGTTTTGTCGGGTTTGACCCGAAAACCGAGGAGTTCTTCAGCATCACCGAGATCGGAAGCGGGGGTGGAACGGTTCGCAACATGGTTTTCCACCAACCCTCTCGAGAGATTTGGTTCGGGACTGACGTGAATACAGTGGGCCGGGTCCAGGTTCCTTAGCTAGGACGTCACCACCAAGGCACAGAGAAGAGAATTTCACCACAGAGAAGATTAACCCCTGACCCTGTCGCTCCTTCGGAGCGCTGCCGTTGTAGCGGCCGCTCTATGAGGGGCTCTCCGGAATCGGCGCACTGAGGCGCCTCCCCCTTTTCGGAAACGTGAAACGCGCTGGTTGAAGACTACAGCAACACTGCACTACAGCACCACCTCGGCTTTCCCTCGGCGGTTGCAATAGGGACAGCGAAACTCCACTACACCGTCACTGAACTCAGCATAGGTGACATAGCAGTCATCAATGGGACAGCGAATCGTCTCGTTGCACTGGTATCGCTCAACGAAATAGTTGAGATAGATGGGTTTCCAGGTTTGCTCCTGACCGGTTTGCTCCCATCCAAAGGTAGTTTGACAGGCGGGACAGCTCACCTGAATCTGGAAATGGCCGCCGGGGGCATGCCGGGTGTCAAACCTTAGAGTTTCTCCACAGTGCGGACAGCGTGGAACCTCTTCGGCACCCGGAGGGCCGAAATAGTCTCGGACAATTTCTTTTTTTTCCTGCTGGGTGTAGTCGCCCAGTTGAACCAGAGATTCCTTCATAAGCGACCCAGGTGTTCAATGATACGGACCGGAACCGGGATGAAGGTCAAGACGAAGATAATCAACCCGATAAGCGCGATTATTTTTCGTCCTTTGCCCAGCGGAGAAAATTCAGTGCGAGGCCTAGGATGACGGAAACCCATGAATAGAAGGATCAGGGCAAACAACAATAATCCAATCATGGGCCAGGAGTAGAGGCCGATTCCGACCAGAGCCCCAAACACGGTGTAGGAAATGATCCGATGGCTCCGCGTGCCGAAAAGAGCAAACACCATATGCCCACCGTCGAGCTGGCCGATGGGGAGTAGATTAATGCTGGTGGCCAGCATTCCGAACCATGCAGCCCACCCAATGGGATGGAGGCGGATCGTGGCATCCGGGTCGCCCGGAAAGAAAAGAGGTGCGGCCAGTTGAAACATCAGAGGTTCCCCAAAATCCAGGCTCTGTCTAATGGGTTCAGTGAAAACTAACTCGGTTGATTGGTGGAGGCCGATGATCAAAGCCGGAACGATGAAGATGAACCCCGCTAAAGGCCCGGCAACGCCCACATCGAAGAGTTGACGACGATCTGCAAAAACCGATTTGATCTTGATGACGGCACCGAAGGTCCCGAAGGGATTCAACGGAGGCGGTCCGGGTATCACGTAGGGCAGAGTCACTCGGATTCCGTAGAAGCGACAGGCAAGATAGTGCCCCATTTCGTGCGCTAGTAGGATCAGCAATATCGTGAAGGCGAAGGGAAGACCGTTCAAAAGATCCATGGGGTTGGTCAGGACTCCAACAATTCGTTCTGCGAGCTCGTTTTGGCCCTGGCTGACAAATCTGACATGCCACACGAACCCGGCTGTCATGCTGGTGGCGAAGGTGCACAAAAGCAAAATAGCCGGGAGAACAACTTTGGTTTTCTCCGGGGGAGGAGAGGGCTGGAGGGAGGGGAAAGGGAGCTCTGAGGGTTGCTCGGATGGAAGTGGATGATCCCAACTCAAACCGGCTACTGACTGAGTCTGATTTCCTTACCCGGTTTGAATCGAACGGTCTTCCCGGGAGGAATCGGGACCTCGTCGCCTGTCCTTGGATTTCTGCCGATACCACTCTTGCGGGGCTTGACCACAAAGACTCCAAAACCTCGGAGTTCTATCCGCTCACCTTTCTTCATGGCTTGCTTGAGTGCGGTGAAAACAGAGTCAACTACAACCTCGGCCTTGACCTTGGTAATGCCCATTGTACTGGCGACTCGACTGACGATATCTTGTTTAATCACCGCCCGGTATTTCCTCCATAACCTGTTAATTCGACTTTACTTGGCTTCGTTAGGTCTGTCAACCACTTTGGACATTATAATTGGACTTGGATAGACTTTCGCTGTTCATTGTCGACCAGGAGAAAAACAGTATGGGTGTGAAGCCGGATCACTGGATCACTCGTATGGCCAGGGAGCAAGGGATGATTGATCCCTTCCAGGAATCTCTGGTCCGAAAGGGGGAAATTTCCTATGGAATTTCCTCTTACGGATACGACTTTAGAGTGGATCGAAACTACAAAGTCTATCGCCAGGGATCTTCCCAGGTTTTGGATCCCAAGGATGTCCGTTCCGAGTGTTTTGAGGATTTTGAGGGCGACCATTGCGTGATTCCCGGTGGATCGTTCGTACTTGCTCAGTCAGTTGAATACTTTAGAATTCCCAGAGATATTTTGACCATCTGTACCGGGAAATCCAGTTATGCCAGGTGTGGCATCCTGGTGAACGTAACCCCGTTTGAGCCGGAGTGGGAAGGGCATGCCACCGTGTCGATTTCAAACACGGGTCCATCTCCGGTCAAGGTGTACTCCAATGAAGGGATCGCCCAACTCATTTTTCTTGAGGCTAGTGAGGAATGCCGAATCTCCTATGGGGATAGGAAGGGAAAATACCAGGCACAAAAGGGTATCGTGTTGTCAAAGATAGATGAGTAGGGGCGCACGGCTGTGCGCCCTTTGGTCAGGGGGCAGAAGCCAAGAAAACCTGGAACCTGGAACGTGGAACGCGGTCAGCTGAATAGCTGACCGCTCTTTTCGCCATGAACGATCACTACGATTTCATAGCAACCGAGGAAAAGTGGCAGCAGCATTGGGCCCAGGCCGAAGAGTTTGTGGCTCAAGAGGACTCTTCCGCCAATAAGTATTATGTGTTGGAAATGCTGCCTTATCCTTCCGGGGCGTTGCATATCGGGCATGTCAGGAACTATTCCCTAGGAGATTCGATTGCCCGATTCAAACGAATGCAGGGGTTAAACGTCCTGCACCCCATTGGATGGGATGCCTTCGGACTACCGGCTGAAAACGCTGCCATCCAGCGAGGGATCCCTCCTGGGCAATGGACGCTGGAAAACATCGCGACCATGAAAAAGCAGTGCCAGAGTATGGGCTGGGCCTACGACTGGACCCGTGAGATCGCAACCTGCTCGCCTGAATACTATCGGTGGAACCAGTGGCTTTTTGTGAGGATGTACCAAAAGGGTCTGGTTTACCAACGGGAAGGTGCCGTGAACTGGTGCGATCAGTGCAAGACGGTGCTGGCCAACGAACAGGTTATTGACGGCTGCTGCTGGCGCGATGGCAGTGAGGTTTTGGAAAAAGAGCTCGAGCAGTGGTACTTCCGTATTACGGAGTATGCCGATCAGCTGTTGGAAGACCTGGGTCAGTTGGAAGATTGGCCGGATAAGGTCCACCGCATGCAGCAGAACTGGATCGGCAAGTCGGTGGGTTGTGCGGTGAGTTTTCCACTGGATGAGGGTGAAGTCAAGATCGATATCTTTACCACCCGCCTGGATACCATTTATGGGGCTACTTTCCTGGTATTGGCACCTGAACACCAGTTGGTCAAGGGTTGGTTGGATGATTCAGATGAGGGTCGCCAGATGGCCCGGTTCGTCGAGGAGATGCGGCGTCAGGGAAAGGAAGTACGCACTGCCGAAGACACGGAAAAGCAAGGGATCTTCACGGGACGCTATGCCACCAATCCCTTCGATGGCAGGGCCATTCCCATCTGGATCGCCAATTTCGTCCTGATGAGCTATGGGACGGGAGCCATCATGGCTGTTCCCGCCCATGACCAGCGCGACTTCGAGTTCGCCAGAAAGTACGAACTTCCCATTCAGGTAGTGATTCAGCCGGAGGAGGGTTCGTTGCCGCCGGAACTCGAACAAGCCTTCACCGAGCATGGGGTCCTGGCCAACAGCGACACCTTTTCCGGGCTTTCCTCCCGGGAGGCGCAGGAGAAAATGGTAAATTTCGCGCAATCTCAAGGGTTTGGCGAGAAAAGCGTTACCTATCGATTACGGGATTGGAGTGTAAGTCGCCAGCGCTATTGGGGGACGCCAATTCCCATGATTCATTGTCCGAAATGTGGAGTTGTCCCCGTTCCTGAGAAGGATCTCCCGGTCGTCCTGCCGAAAGTCGAGAGCACCCGAATGGGACAGTCTCCTCTGGCCAACCTTCCGGAGTTCGTCAATGTCTCCTGTCCCGAGTGTCGGGGAGAAGCTCAGCGTGAAACGGATACCATGGATACCTTTGTCGACAGTTCCTGGTATTTCTACCGCTATACCAGTGCTCAGTACGATTCTGCGCCGATCCGGGACGAGTCGGTACGTTACTGGTTTCCGGTTGATATCTACATCGGCGGAGTGGAACACGCCATTCTGCATCTCATTTACATGCGATTTTTCACCAAGGTGATGCGGGATCTCGGGCTGATTTCTTTCGATGAGCCGGTAAGGCGCCTGTTTACCCAGGGAATGGTTCTCAAGGACGGATCGGCCATGAGCAAGTCTCGGGGAAACGTGGTTTCACCCGACGAGGTGATCCAGGAATATGGAGCCGATGCGCTTCGTTTGTTTGTTTTGTTCGCCGCTCCTCCGGATCGTGATCTGGATTGGAGTGAGCGTGGACTGGAAGGCTGCTTTCGTTTTTTGAATCGGCTCTGGAGAATACTCCGGCAGGTTCAAGGCGAAAACGATCCTTCTGCTTCCGGAAGCCGGGAACTGAGCCAGCGGGGAAGGGCTCTGCGCCGAAAAACCCACCAGACCATCCGCAAGGTGACCCAGGATCTGGAGCGGATGCACCAGAACACGGCTATCGCAGCGATCATGGAATTATTGAATTCCGTGTATGAGTACTCCGGTCATGAGGAGCAGCATGAAGTGGGACTGCTCAAGGAGGTGCTGGAAGCGATTGCGCTCCTGCTGTCTCCCTTCGCGCCCCATTTCTGCGCAGAAATGTGGGAGATCCTGGGGCACTCTGAATCCATTACCTTCACCGCATGGCCCACCAATGACCCGGAATGGGCCCGCGAAGAGGGTATTTCCATTGTAGTGCAGGTCAATGGCAAGGTCCGCTCCAGATTTTCCGCTTCTCCGGGAATCTCCAAGGAACAGATGGAGGCGCTTGCCCTGGAGGACGAAAAAGCAAAGGGTTTTATCGAGGGCAAAACCATTCGGCAGGTTATTGTGGTGCCCGACAAGCTGGTGAATATTGTGGTCGGGAAAGACTGACAGCTGACAACGGACCCCAGTCGACCGGCTAACCCCAGGTAGGTGGAAGAGATGATGTTTAGTGGTCCGAAAAAACGAAAAAACGAAAAAACAAAAAAACGACTGACCAGCAGCATGGAAGCAAGGTCTGTGTTGCGTCTATCGACTTGGATCATAGTGGCTTTAACGTTGCTGTCCGTCCAGTCGGCCTGCGGCTACCGGATAGCCTCCAGTAATCGGCTTCCCTCGGGGACCGTCATTGCCGTCCTTCCCTTTGAGAACGAGACCACGACTTTCAGGGTGGAACAAGTGCTGACCCAGTCGGTGATTCGGGCCCTGGTCCAGAAATCGGGCTATCGGGTAACGAGGGATCCAGCCCAGGCAGATCGAATTCTCGAGGGAGTGATCTCGCGGGTCACTGCTAACCCGGTCCTCTTCGGGGAGGAAACCTTTGGATCGACTTTTTTGGTGACGCTCAATGCACGTGTCGAGTTGCGGGAGCAGCAATCCGGCAAGATTCTGTTTAAGAACGACGAGTATATTTTTCGAGAGCAGTACATCATCAACGTCGATGTGAAGAATTTCTTTTCTGAACTAAATCCCGCCCTGGGGCGTATTGCTGATGATTTTGCTTCCAGTGTGGTGACCACTGTTCTGGAAGGATTCTAATTATTAACTTCTCAGAGTTTCAAAAGGCGACCCAATCCCCTGAGCCTGTCTACCTGCTGATCGCGGCCCAGGACTATTTGAAAAAGCGTGTCTTTGAATATTGTCGGGAGCAAGTTCAGGAAGGGACGGAAACGTTCAACTGGAGAGTCTATGACCTCAACCATGATTCCATCTCAGATCTGCTGAACACGGCCCGGACGCTGCCCTGGATGGCATCCCGTCGGTGGATCTATGTTAAGGGCGCCGATTTAGCTGCTGAAAAGTTGAACCAATACCTCAAGGACCCGTCTCCCCGAACGACTGTGATTTTAGAGGTCAAGAGGCGTGCTAAAATGTGGTCCAAACTTCCCACGATTGAACTGCCTCGGGGGGCGAATCCGGTGCGCTGGATCAAGAGCAAGGCCAAGAGTGAAGATTACCAGATTGAAACCGCCGCCGCGCAGGCTCTGGTTGAGCTGATCGGGGAAGATTATCAGCAGCTGAATGCGGAACTGGAGAAGCTGTTCTTGCTGGAAACTGAAGGCCGTAAGATTTCCCGTGAATCAGTGCTGCAGAACACTCGGCAAACTCGGGATTACAATGTCTTTGCACTGATTGGCGCAATCGCCGGTGGGGACGCTCCTCTGGCCCTGCGTGTCCTGGGGCGGTTGTTTGAATCGGGAATGGCTCCCACTCAGATTGTCTCCATGTTGTACTGGAATTTCCGTAGGGTTCTGGCAGCTCGGGAAATGCTGGATCAGGGGCAATCGTTCAGCGCT
>JAYZBY010000085.1:0-13122 GCA_036338555.1 Acidobacteriota bacterium
TCAGGGATCGAAGCCCTGGGTTCTGGGCTGGAACTGGCCCGGGAAGCCGGGGCCAAGTTGGATTACCTGGATCACCAGTGGAACTACTCCTCGGGTATTCCCAACCCGGTTTACCCGGGAACCGATCGCGGCCTGTTTGCCCGCAGTTCGGCTGCCATCTGGGTCAATATGGAAGGCCGACGATTCGTCAATGAATCCGACAGCGTCAAGGTGACGACTCCGGCCGTTATCGAACAGAAGACGTCCAGCTACTGGGCTATTTTCGACGCCTCGGGCCTGGAACAACTCGCCGTGAGGGGAACCACCGCCTGGGAGGACCCCAAACAGGTTCTCCTCGAGAAGTATCCTCAGATCCTGCCATCGGCTGGTTCAATCCGGGAACTGGCTCAAATCATCGGACTCGGACCTGACGAAATGAAGACGACGGTGGACCGCTATAACTCGATGGTCGAAAGGGGTGAGGACGAAGACTTCGACCGCTTCAGCTCCACCCCCTCCCCGGCCAAGGAATTGATCCGCCAGGCCTACACGCCTCGAAAAATTGAGAAGCCTCCCTTTTATGCTCTTCACACCTTCGCAGTGACGCGCAAAAGCATGGGCGGGGTGTTGATCGACCTGTCGGGCCGTGTCCTGGACAGTTCGAAACAGCCGATCCCCGGCCTTTACGCGGTCGGAGAGGTCACCGGGTTTGGACAGATCAACGGTAAAGCCGGTTTGGAAGGCACATTCCTAGGACCGGCCATCGTCACGGGCCGAGTCGGAGGCCGGGAAGCCCTGGCGGTACTGGGTAAGACCCCCGCCAGGGAGGTTACCCAGCCGCTTCGACCAGCTGCCCCTACCAGGGCCTCCATCAACAATGATGTCTGCCTGAGGTGCCATCCCGTGGCCAGACTCATCGCCACCCAGCGCCCGGGCTATCTTCATTTTGAACGGGCTCATGGAATCGTCCTGGAACGCAACGACCAATGTATCCGGTGTCACGGCGAGTTTGATCCCGTGCCTACGGGATCCCACGAATTTGATCGGCTGGCACAGGTGGAAAACTGTGTCCTCTGCCATTGACCCTGCAGCAAGGAGAATTTTCAATGAACAAGACAATCGCAACAGTTCTGTTACTGGTAGGAGGATTCTTTTTTCCCACCATCGCCATCGCAGACGACGTGGATGATGTCAAGGCGGAGTATTTGAGGCATATCGCCAACTCCAACAATGGGGAACTTGACAGTTTCGTGAACCAGCACCTTCCGGGTCACAGCGCCTTTGGTCCGATCGGCGCCCTGCTCACTCGATGGGACTCCCTGGAAGAAGAGAAAAAAGCGGCCATGGCGAATTTGGAGGCCGCGCGCCAACGTGGTTCCGGCCGATCCAGTGTGCGCTCCTTCCGCAATGTCCAGGTGAAGCACATGGAGGTGAGAATTTATGGCCGACTCACCGCCGTGGTCACCGGCTATTTGACCGGCACCGATACCGCGCCGGACGGGTCCACCTACCAGAGCGCTCGGAGATTCACCGCGGTCTGGGTCAAGCAAGGGGATCGGTGGAAAGAGGCTCACGACCACATGTCGATGTTACGAGTCCCCAAGCCGCGGTAGCTGGTCTTCGACCGGCGCGTTTCACCTTTCACATTTCAGGTTTCAGGTATCCGGAGTGTGTGAGGCACCTCGGTGCGCCGATTCCGGAGGGCCGCTCTTAGAGCGGCCACTACAACGACTTTGCCATTGGTCTGATAGTCTGTGGTCTGTTGGTCTGTGGTCTGTGGTCCTGGTGGTGAACTTCACTGCCCAGGTTGACCCCCTCTCGGGCGGCGCGTAAGATCCTCATCTTTCAGGATAGTTACAAACGGAGAACACCATCCTAAACAGTCGCCTTTTCAAAATTTGCGCCGGTCTCCTGGTAACCATCGTGTGCCTGGCCGCTGCCCTGTGGGGACTTGACCTGGCGGAAGTTTCTCAGAGCTTCTCGAAACTCAATCTCAGCACCCTGCCCGTGATGCTGATTTTTATTTTTCTCTTTTTCTGGTTAAAGGCAGTCCGTTGGCGCCTCCTGCTTGCTCCCCTGCGAAAATTCCGAACTCGGGAGGTCGTCCCTCCACTCATGATCGGATTCATGGGAAACAATATTCTTCCAGCCCACCTGGGGGAATTGATTCGGGTCTTTGTTTTGAGCCGTAAATTCGCTCTCTCCAAAACCGCCGTCCTTTCCAGCGTGATTCTGGAACGCGTACTGGACATGCTGGTGATCTTGATCTTCGTCGGGGTTGGCCTTCTGGTCGTGGAGGACCTTCCTCTATGGATTCAGACCGGAGCTTTGACCATGGCAGCGATGGCCATTTCCTTCTCCATTCTCCTGATTGCCTATGTGTTCCGAACCCAGGCGTTCATTCAAGCCTATCGCAAATTTTTCCGCTTTCTTCCCACCAAACTTTTCCAAAAGCTCGACGAAATCATGGAATCGGCAGCTCAGGGTCTGGCCTCGATCAAGAACGGTCGAGCCGCCTTTTGGATTATTCTGAATTCCCTTCTGCAATGGACATTGATGGGAGGGATGGTTTACGTCTCCCTGGCCAGTCTGGGACTATGGTTGAATCCCATGGCATCCATCATCACCACAGGGGTGTCGGCCCTGGGTGCGGCGATACCCTCCACTCCGGGCTATTTCGGGGTCATCCAGCTCTCCTTCTGGGTCACCCTGCAGATGTTTGGAGTGGACAAGGCCGATGCCTTCGCCTCTTCCATCTACTATCATCTCAACCAGTACATCCCCGTCACCCTGGTCGGACTTTACTACCTCAACCGGCTGGGGTTCGGGCTCAACCAGATCAAAGAAAATGCAGCTGAAGAAAAGGAGAAGGGTTAGAATTTTTCCTGTGAAAAACCCACGCTTTGATCAGGCCATCCAGGCCTTCGACGCGATCCATCGAACGGATCCCAGAGGGATCGTCATCGCGGGGGAGGAACTTTGCTGGTCGCTCCACTACCATGACAGATTGACTCACTGGGTAAGATCTCTGTCCCCCGATGCTTCCGAAGCTCTGTTGCTGGCAGCCCGCTGTCAACATATCCGCCGCTGGACCATTCCCCGCGATCAGTACCCCATGAACAAGTCCGGGTACAAACAGTGGCGTAAGACCCTGGCACAGTTCCACGCCAAAGAAGCCGGCAGGGTCCTTCAGGAGATTGGATACGAACAGCAGATCCTGGATCGTGTGGCAGAGCTCCTTCAAAAACTTCGACTCAAGCTGGATCCCGAGGTTCAACTCTTCGAGGATGCCATCTGTCTGGTCTTCCTGGAAAACGAGTTCTCCGAATTTTCCCAAAAGCACGACCAGGAAAAATCGCTCACCATTCTCCAGAAGACATGGAAGAAGATGTCCCCTCAGGGTCACCAGGCCGCACTCGAGTTGACCCGGGGATTGCCGGAGCAAGCCCAGGCGCTGGTGAAGAAAGCCGTTGGAAATTAAGTGTAGGAGCGCACGGCTGTGCGCCCCTACAGCTGACAACTGACAAGAAGAAGTCAGGAGGACGAGCTTGCCGACTGACCCCTGACATAAGAAGGTAATCCCTGCCGTCCGACAGAAAATCCGAAATAAACACTAAAACCATTCGGGTTCCGGATCCGGGAGTGTGGGAGGCGCCTCGGTGCGCCGATTCCGGAAGGCGCACCGCCCCGTGCGCCCCTACAACAGGCTGCAAGATCGTGCCAACCTGGAACGTGGAACCTGGAACGTGGAACGCCCGCCCGGAGGGCGCGGCTAGGAAAGCCGAGCTAAAAGGACCTTGGTATCATCCGAACAGCCGGTGCTGACCTTCACCGTAAGCCGTTCCCTGGGGTCTTCCGGACGGGCTAAAGTGAAATCATCACCATCCAGAAGCCGCCTGAAAAAGGTTGAGAGCTCAGGCTCCAGCTGCTCGAAGGCTGCCTGGGTATTCGGAGCCTTCAATCTGTCGTTGGCCACCAGGAGAAATTCATCTGTTCTGAATCGAACCTTGCCCAGCCGGGGCTCCTTTTCCAGCCGGCGGGCCGCCTGCAGGGTGATTCTGAAGATGTGCCCGAGACGATTTTCCAGGGAACCCTCCAGCGGTTGCTTGCGATAGTAGAGAAGTCCCAGGTGGTCATCTCCGGAATCCATGCTGAAGTTGCCTTCGTGAGCCACCAGAAGAATCCCGGGACCTCTCGGGACGTGGCTGTAGTTGTGAACGTCCACCAGGATATGATCTTCGACGACCTTCTTCTGGATCCAGGAATGAAACACCGGAACCAAGTCTCCCAGCTCCAGCTGAGAGGTCTCGTCGAGAAAGCATTTGGCACCCAGGCGCTGCAGTTCCAATTTCTTCTCCCGCCGTTACTGAACCGATGGTCCGGCAGTCGATCCTGAAGCCGATGCCGCCGCGACCTGACGCTGGGCTATCCGTTCCCAGCAGGCGTGTGCCGCCTCAATAAAGAGCTGTGCTTCTTCCACCAGGGTATGGGCATGATCACGAGTGTACTCCCGGGGAGGAGACTCATATCGACGAAACAGATAGTGGGCGAATTTGCCTCCCGCATATTGGTTGTGAAAGAGTTCGGTATCGTAAAAGCGTTTTCGAAACTCCCCCACCAGGGTATCGGAGTCATCCGCCACATCCAGGAACTCGGTCTTGATCAGGGCCCTGGCAGACTGGAGCATGGCGCCATAGGCCAGCCCGTCGGCCTCGGAGTAGTCCTCCTCATCCAACTTGACCTGGGCTTCAAAAACGAGTCGCTCGGCGGCCGCCAGATCAAAGTCAACCAATGACACGACCTCGCCCGCGCACTCACCGATGCCCATATCGCCTAGCGTGAACTCTCGAGGATCACCCCAATCGGAGTAGAAGGTGGAATCTTCCTCGTAAGCAGGAACCGTCATCAGGTCCTCCAGCGAATTCCTGAGTTCCAGTTTTCCGATGTGGCGGATGAAGTCCTGAAAACTCTGGCCATGGGTCTTTTCCTTGACATAACGCTCGGTAATGCGCTCCAGGACCTCCGGGATTCGCTTGGCGGGAACGGAACCCATGGCCAGCCCGTAGGACCCGGCATTTTCCGTCCACTTTCCTCCCAGGACCAATTGAAAATGGGGCACCTTGCGACTGCTGAGGGTGCGGCTGGTCCCATAAAAACCGATATCGGCAATGTGATGCTGGCCGCAGGAATTGAAACAGCCGCTGATTTTGATGCGCAGGTTCCGAACGGCCTGATCCATCTCCAAAAATTTCCCAGCCAGGCGGGTTCGAATCTCTCCGGCCAGGCCTAGTGAGGAAGCAATCCCCAACTTGCAGGTGTCCGTCCCCGGACAGGCCGTGACGTCGATGATGGAACCGGCTCCGGGCTCGTTCAACCCCACACGCTCGAGTTCCTGGTAAAGGTCCGGCAGATCAGATTGACTCACCCACCGCAGGACAACATTCTGCTCCACCGTGGTCCGCACATTCTCTCCCGCAAACCGGCGAGCCAGATCGGCCAACTCACGCATCTGCCAGGCAGAGAGATCCCCGAGCGGAAGGGTGATCGTCGCCACCCCATAGTCGTCCTGCCTCTGGTGGTAGACATTGGTCTCATACCACTCCTGAAAGCCCTCGGGGCGTGCCGCTCCGTTAAAAGCCTGCCCTTCCCGAACAGCACTCTCCTGGTAGTCCTGGACATCCGGCAGGTAGGCGGTCCAGCGCTCATCCTCCGACATGGCTTCGCGCTCTTCGCGCACCAGCCTTCGAAATTCATCGATACCCAAATTGGCCACCAGGAACTTTATTCGCGCCCGAGAACGAATGTTCTTTTCGCCCAGGCGGGCAAAAACCCTGGCAATGGCCTGAGCCGTCGGAAGTAATTCCTCCTCAGGAAGAAACGAATCGAAAAGCTTGGCCTGATGGGGCACGGCACCAAGACCGCCGCCGACGTAACATTCAAATCCACGCTTTTCCTTACCGTTTTCGTTTTTCGTGACTGCGATCAATCCCATGTCGTGCATGCTCACCAGTCCACAGGCCTGATCGCGACAACCGGAGAAAGCGATCTTGAATTTCCGGCCGAAATCCTGGACATCGGGATGACCCAGCAGGAATTGGGAAATGGCAATGGCATAGGGCGTCACATCAAAAGTCTCATCCCGGCAAACCCCGGCCAGCGGACATGCAGTTACATTGCGCACCGAATTCCCGCAGGCCTCGCGGGTGGTGATTCCCGCGGCAGCCAAGCGCCTCATCAAATCGGGGGTGTCATCAATATGGACAAAATGCAGTTGAAAATCCTGCCGGGTGGTGACGTGAAGGATCGAGTCGGAGTACTCCTCCGACAGATCTGCCAGCACATCCATCTGGTCGGGAGTCACACCGCCGAAAGGGATTTTGATTCGCTGCATCCCGGGAGCATCCCAGGCTGTCTCCGGACCTTTCGTCAGACTCCCTGAGGGATAGGAAAGTTCCTGGGTACGAATGCCATCGTGGCGTTGACCGTTATCATAGCGCTGCCCGTAAACACCACGGCGCAATCGTGTCTCCGCGAAGATCTTCTCATCCAACTTGCCCTGTCGTCGCTGCTCAAGCTGGGTTTCAAAAACGTCGATTTCCTCGCCCCATACAGGATTGATCTGCTCAACCAGTTGATCCTTCCAAGTACTCATCTCATTCTCTCCGGTGTCCGTTTCGAAATGGGGCTCCAATAAAAAAGCCCGCAGAAGCGATCCTGCGGGCTTTGGGGGTCTCAAACAATCGTCTTGGAGTTATTCCTCACGATGGAGAGCCACGAGCAGAGATCGCTCCTTGGTCGCAGTCTGTCGGCCACAACAGATGCAGACAATGATGCTCTCGAACTCCATTCCATAACTCACTAACATCCTACCCTAACGACAAAGGAGAGGTGGTGTCAACCGAACCTGGGAAGTCGCTCGCTCAAACCCCAAATCCGCCCAACTATTCCATTTTGGTGCCGTCTCAAGCATAATTTCTTCTGAATACATCAAATACTCCAGCCCTCAAAACCTAAAGAAATGGGTAGAAAATGACTAGACCAGTTTTATTTCATGTTTTTCTGATTATCTATTGGTTCCAGTGCTCCTGGGTGGGATTCGCACAGACCCCGGGGAAGGAACAGGAATCGGTCTTTCAGGTGGTCGAGCGAAATAGAGAAGCGATCGCTCTCGTGGGGGACAACATCTACTACTTCGCCGAGCTGGGGATGCAGGAAATCGAGAGCAGCAGGCTGATGACGGAGATACTCGAAGAAGCGGGTTTTACGGTTGAACGAGGGCTCTCGGGAATGTCTCCCGCCTTTTTGGCCACTTACGGTTCGGGTAGGCCCGTGATTGCCATTCATACCGAGTTCGACTCAACGCCAGGCAATTCTCAGACTCCTTCGATCACCGATCACACTCCTCTAGTGGAGGGTGCTCCCGGGCACGCCGAAGGTCACAACGTCAACGCGGCGGTCATGATCGGGGCGGCCTTTGCCGTTAAAACCGTTCTTGAAGAGTATCAGCTGGAAGGCACGCTCAAAATTTTCGGGGCGCCCGCAGAAGAGCAGCTCATCAGTCGTCCCTATTTTGTTCGAGATGGATACTTTGATGATGTCGACATTGTCTTTCATCCCCACATCGGCAGCGACTTTCAAACTCAATATGGTCTTCGCCAGTACGCCTTGATCTCCGCCAAGTTCCACTTCCAGGGAGAAAGCGCCCACGGTGCCGTATCTCCCTGGAAAGGACGTGACGCCCTGGACGCCGCTGAACTGATGGACCTAGGCTTCGATAAATTCCGCGAGCACCTTGAACCCACCCAAAGAAGCCACCGGGTCATCACCTCAGGCGGTGTCCAACCCAACGTGATTCCCGATACCGCGACCATCTGGTGGTTCTTCCGGGAATCCACCGCCGAAAAGGTGAGTGCCATCTTTGAAAGGGCCAGAGAAATCGCCCAGGGCGCCGCCCTCATGACCCAAACCACCTTCTCGGTCGAGATCATGAGTGCGGTCTGGCCCAGTCGCGCCAACCAAACCGCGGCCGAAGTCATCCAGAAAAACATCGAATTGGTGGGCATGCCGGAGTGGAGTCAGCAGGAGCAGACGCTTGCCAGGGAATTGCAGACCAAGCGCGAGGTGAACCCGGTGGGACTGGTGACCCGGATCTCACCGCTTTCAGGACCCAGCCGCCAGGGCACCTCGGCCAACGACTCAGGCGACTTGACCTGGCTGGTCCCCACAGGTCGGCTGACCTTCCCTTCCAACATTCCCGGAATCGCCGCCCACCACTGGGCGGCCGGGGTGGCCCCGGCAACTTCCCTGGCCCACAAGGGGGCGGTGGCCGGTGCCAAGGTGCTGGCAGCCTCCGTCATGGATTTCTTCATCGATGCCCAACTGTTGTCCAAGGCCAAGGCGACTTTCAAAGAGGAAATCGCGGGAATCGAATTCAAATCGCTGCTCCCGGCGGATCAGCAACCTCCGCTGGACCTCAACCGGGAGATCATGGACCGCTTCCGCCCACTGATGCGGAAGGATTATCTGGACGAGAAGCCGAGGTTTCGTTGAGTAGAAGTAGTGCTGTAGTGCACGGTCCGCTTCGCGGACTCATGCATGCGTTTTTTCGTTTTTTCGTTCGTTCGTTCTTCGTTCTTTCGTGCAGTGGTGCAATCAGTTGGAATCGGCACACTGAGTCGCCTCCCACACTCCGGACTCTTCATTCTTTATGCTGGATTCTGAATTCTGGATTCTTCTTGTCAGCTGTCAGTTGTCAGTTGTCAGTTATGTGGCCGCCTCTACCCTTCCTTCTCTTTTACGGATAGACTAGAAGATCATTGAAAATCGCAATCTGAATGGGAGGCTTTAATGAGAACCGATCAGGCCAGGGTCCAACACGTTCTTACTTTTCTAACTGTACTACTGACTCTTATGATCCCGACGTCCCTGGCACAGGTGCCGCCCGAGGTAGCCATGCATGGATATGCCGACACCGTTTTTTTCAATGGCAAGATCGTGAGCATGGATGATAAGTCCACCTCAACCGCAGTTGGAAGCATCTACCAAGGAATTGCCGTCAAGGGAAACAAGATCGTCAAACTCGGGACCTCCGGGGAGGTTCGAGCCCTTGCCGGACCCGATTCCAGGGTCCTGGATCTCCAGGGACGCACGCTGCTTCCCGGCATCATTGAGCCCCACATGCACATCTATGGTGAAGCCGTTAAACACCTGGAACGGTTCGGCTTCAAGTACCCTCCCAATGGGATCGTCGTCTCCACCACCGCCGAGAAGACCCTGGAGGAAACCCAGAGCGTTCTCCGGAAAACAGTCCAGGATGCCGTCAAGCAGGTGGATCCCGGCCAATGGGTGGTGGTCAATATGGGCTCCAATCCCGAAGAACCGACCGCCTTGCGTCTCTGGGCCGCCGGCAGGCGTCTGACCAACCGGGACACCCTGGATATGTGGGCACCGGAGAATCCGGTTCTCATGAGCCCGGGTATCCGTGGCAACATCAATACCAAGGCTCTCGAAATACTGGATGACTTCCTGCCCGGATACTCTGCCTCCATTCAGGAAACCATGCACGGGGACCGCATCGGGGAGGACATCCCTGGCATCGGCTGGGTCGGAAGCCAGGAGATGGCCGTCATCACCTGGGAACTTTTTCTGGAACAGTTGCCCTTGAATACCCTGGCCCAGGCCCTGAAGCTGGTCTCCGAGGAGTGGGCGTCCATCGGTGTGACCACCTTGTCTACCAGGATTCCCTTTCCGAAGGTGATGAGCGGCTACGCCACACTGGCCGGACTCGGGCAAATGCCGATTCGCCTGGCCGCCCATTACGAAGTACACCGCATGCCCACCGATCCAGCTCAGACTCGCCAGATGTACCGGCGGACCGGTGTGCTTCAAGGCATAGGAAGTGACTACTTCTGGATCGACGGGGTGGCATCGGAACGATGGGACTCCATCTACCCGGAATCCTGCACGGGTCCCGACACCCAGGCTCCCCCGCACATCAAGGCCCGCGAGGTGTGCCCCCAGCCCGGCGATCTGATGTGGGACACCCTGGAGAACGCCCTCAAATCAGGATGGCGCCTTGCAGGCGTCCATATGTGCGGCAGCGAAGCCGCCCGGTCCTACTTCAAGATGATCGACCGAGCCCGGGCCGACAACGGCATGTCAATGGAAGAGATTCGCAACCTCAACATGACAAGCGAGCACTGTAATCTGGTTGGAAAACAGCCGGACATCATCCAGGGATTAAAGGATTATGGAATCACTCTGAGCTGCGGGCCTTCCCGAATCAGTGAAGCACCCGGTTGGGTAGCGGACTATGGGCCACAGATCAACGATTTTATCCTGCCTTTGAAAACCTGGATCGAATCGGATGTCAAAGTGGTGGGACAACATTTCGGTGGAGGAGCCTTCCGGCGGCGTTCCGAAGGCAGTGTGGGGGGTGGACTGCAACCGCCCTTCTTCGCTCTGTGGCAGGCCATCACCCGTCAGTACGACGGGAAAGTGTGGCAGCCGGAAGAACGGATTGACCGGGTGTGGGCCCTGAAAATGTGGACCTCCTGGGCATCCGATTATGTGATGAAGGGGGACAAGATCGGTACCCTGGAAGTAGGAAAGCTGGCCGACATGATCATTATCGACCGGGATTACCTGACGGTTGCCGAGCAGGACATCTTGAAAATTCGTCCCCTGATGACCATGCTGGGAGGTGAGATCGGGGTGCTCCAGCAATCTCTGGCACAGGAGTTCGGAATGGACCCGATGGGCATGCCCTATGTCTTTACCGATGACGAAATCACCCACATCGGGGGCCCTCTCGGGAACTAGGCTGAAGGCCCGGAAGACTGACCCCTGACCCAGATTCATGTCGTTCCTTCGGAGCGGAGTCCGACATGCGGCGAGTCCATTGTAGCGGCCGCTCATATGAGCGGCCCTCCGGATCCGGCCCGGCCTAAAAGCCCCGGCCGGATCACCTTCACATTCTTTCGCAGGAAACCCGCTGCCAGTCAAAACCCCGGATTTCAACCGCCTCATCTTGACAAATGGAATCGCCCGAATAACAATCGGGTCCATCATATGCACTCGACCGAACAAAAGTAGCTTCTTTAAGAATACAAGGAGAAGACCATGCAACAGCTTAACTTCAGACTCCAGCATCTATCCTGGATTTTTCTCGTACCCTTCCTCGTTCTGTTTCAGCTCAACTGTGCTCAGCCGACCCCTGCAGAGCAGGGTCGGCAGTTGCTCGAACATGCGGCTGAAGCCATGGGCGGATTGGAGGCCCTGAGTGGCATCGAAAACATCCATCGTGAGGGAACCTCCCAGAGGTCCTCTCTCGGACAGGGGAGTGTCACCACGGAACGGCTACTGTTAGGGCGAGCTAGCCCCTTCAAACAGATAATTGACTTCACCGGTCCCCGCGAAGTGGGCCTTTCCGGTGACCGGGAAATCCCAACCGTTGCAGATTGGGAAAAGGGAGGCTATCGGAATGTGTTCGGCCTGGCACTGAGGCCCTTGGAGCCCCATCAGTTGACCGATTACAAGAAAGAATGGGATCGGGACATTGCCAAGTTTCTGGTCTATGCCCTGGGTGATGGGAGCACCATTGAAGGAGTGAGCGAAGACCAGGTGGTGGCTCTACAATTCATCGATGACACCACCTACCATGTCTCCATGGATGGCTCCACTGGTCTCATCACCACCCTGGAATTTACCGAAGACCGCAATCCCTATGGGGATCTAGCCAAAGTACGGAGCTTCTCCGACTATGGGGATGCCGGAGGGGTGCAATTGCCTTTCAAGGAGACCACCCAGGAGATGGGCGAGGTCACCCAGGTTCGGGAGTGGTCTTCGATCAGCATCAACGGGGAGCTCGATGAAGAGCAGTTCCAGATTGCCGAAGGACTCGAAGAACGAGCCATGGAAATCGGGCATGCGGACACCATCCACGTGATACCTTCAGAGTTGGCGGATGGAGTTTACTTCGGAGAAAGCATGCACATGAACAACATGTGGGTGGAGTTCGAGGACTTCATCGCGGTGATCGAGGGACCCGGCAACGAGATGCAGTCTTTGGAAGTAATACGCCAGATTCGGGAGACGGTGGGAGACAAGCCGATTCGCTATTTGATCACCAGCCATCATCATTCGGACCACACCGGAGGTATTCGCGCTTATGCGGCGGAAGGGGCGACCGTTGTGACCCATGCCGACAATGAGGAAGTGATTCGAGAGATCCTCACGCGACCCCACACCTTGAAGCCGGATAGCCTAGCTCAGTCGGGTTTGGAACCACAAATCGAATTGGTGGAGGAGACCCACACCATCACGGACGGGAAACGGAGTATTGAACTGCTGCATGCTCCCAACTCCCATGCCAACGGATATTTGGCCATTTGGCTACCCAAGGAGCGCATATTTTTCGAAAGCGATATGTTTGGGATTCAAGATGATCGCTGGCAGGTGGTCTTGAATGACACACCTAGTGTTCCCGAGTATGGGATAACCATGTATGAGATCGTCACCAAAGCAGGTTGGAAGCCCCAACAAATTGTTTCGGGACATGGCAAAGTTCTTCCGTGGAAACTCCTGGCTGATACCGTCAAGGCGAGTAATTAGCCCCGATGATGCATCCTTCTGGTTGAGCCCGGATGGGAACATCCGTCGAAGAGGAATTTTCGGTTGGCACAGGAAAAGAAAGATGGCCTGTTCACGGTTGCTACCTTCGCCGCCCAACCGATAGTTCAGGACCATTTCAGTTGAACCGTTGTCCTGGGTTCGCTGGGATTTTCCCAGCAACGGACATTGGGTATGGTATGATCACACGATACAAACAACCACTTTAAGGAGGGAATTGTGAGAAAATTAGGAGTATTTGTGTTTGTCCTGCTGGGAGCCACAATCCTCTCAGCACACCCGCATTTCAATAAAACAGTCACAGCTCAGTTGCCGGGCGACGTTGAAGCCACCATCACCTATCAGACGGTCCCGGCCAATGAGGAGCATGCTCAAAACGCACCGAATGGCTCCTTCATCACTCCCCGCTCACCTAAACTTACCTTATCGGGAGACTTGATGGCGGGATCGTTATCGATTCCGGCGGGGGAATACATCATTGGCGTCGTCAAGAACAGCGCGAATGACTGGACC
>JAYZBY010000086.1:0-13560 GCA_036338555.1 Acidobacteriota bacterium
GGACGGCTATCTTCAGTTTGAACCCAGCGGCGGCAAACTCGGATCTCTCCCGATAACCCGTTTCGGGCTGGAAAGAGCCGTCCGGCGTCTTTTTGAATCGCCTGAGAACCGAGAGAAGTTCAGACTACCGACCGAAATCCAAGACATTCGGATGGAGGACAGCGAGTTGGTGATTTCCTTCGATCTTTAGCCTGGATTCTGCATAAATTCTCTACTGCATTGTCGCCCGCCTTCATCTGAGGAACGAAGAAGCATCCACGCTGACTGTGTTGTGCTTTCTTGTGCTCCTCGGCGTACTGCAGGAGTACGGCCTGCGGGGCCCTTGGGGTACTCGCTTTGCGGGTCATACGCCTTGTCATCGCGGCGCCTACGGCACTTCGTGACGAGAACCTATGCATAATGCGGGCTAGAGTCTTTTTGACGAGGGATGATCAGCGGCCCTGCAGCTGGAACCTGACGCCTCCCTGAATCAGTACAGGCGTGCCGATGCTGTTGGGATTGGTACGGACGGGATAGTTCTTGTCAAACAGGTTCTCGACGGCCAAAAACACCTCGGTGCCTTCGCCCAGCTGTCGGGAAATCGTGGCATCCACCACGAAGTAATCCTCCAGGGGAAACTGATTGAGGTCGTCGTCAAACTGCTCACCCACATATCTTCCATGCAGAGCCACGCTCACGGCCTCCGGATTGTCGTAGGAGAACCCCAGGCTGAAACGATTCCTGGGAACCTGAGCCAGAAGGTTGCCTTCGATAGCCCGGTTGGCGGTGAAGTTCCGCACCGTGGCGTCATTGAACAGATAGGAGGCGTCCAGCATCCAGTGGGGAGTGGGACGATACTGCACTTCACTCTGAATTCCCCAGACCCGGGTCTGGCCCAGGTTCTGTCTCTGGCGAGTGATCAGGGTGGGTTCGACCGTCAGGGTCACGTTTGAAACGGGATCCTTGATTCGATTCCAAAAGCCGGTCACCCGGAAGAATACCTGGTCGGTGGGGGCAAGGTTGAGACCTCCCTCAAATCCGATGAGCCGCTCCGGACCCAGATCCGGGTTGTTCAGGGTGGTCACACTTCCGACCCGAAACTGCCGGTAGAGTTCATTGAGGGTGGGTGCCCGAAATCCGGAGCCGACCGCCCCCCACAGGGAAACTGCTTCGTCGAAGTGGTAGAGCAGTCCGATTCTGCCGCTGACCAGGTTGTTGTCCTTCCCGGGCAGCTGTAGCGCGGTCCTTCGTCCCGAAAAGACTGCCAGTTCGCGACGCTCGGCATTGTAGTTTTTCCAGTGATCGAAGCGGGCACTCAGCATCACCTGGAGCTCCGGCGCCAGGGTAAAGGAGTCCTGCAAAAAGAACCCCACCATGCGCTGGCGGCCGCCCACGTCGCGGAAGCGCACCGGTATGGGAGGGGTTCGGATGAACACGATTTCCTGGCTCTCTCCGTCGATCCATCTCCAGTCCAGCCCCGCGCTCAAGAAATGGGAACCCGACACCGGCTTGGACCACTGAGCGAGTCCCCCGTAGCCGTAGGTGGGAACCTCCTGGGTCAGAGCCAGCCGCTCGGAGTTCCGATCGGCGGCGGCGGCGGAGAAGTTGCTCCCGAAATTCTGGAAATGGGAAAAAACAGACACTTGCCATTCGCTGTCATCCGGCGTTCGAAAGCGGAGGCCTCCTCCCAGAAACCGATACTGGGTGTTGTTTTGTTGAATGGGGGTGCCGTTGCTTCGGTCCTCGTCAAAATAGCTTCCCTTGACGAACACGCTGAAATCGTTGGAGGGGTTGTACTCCAGTCTCAGGTTGAAGTTCTCATGTTCGGTATTGGCATTGATGTCCACCTGTCCCCGTTGATCGGGTGCGATGATCTGATAGCCGTCGGTATGGAACACCGTGCCGTCCAGGGAAATTCCGACCGGACCCCACACGTCGCTGGCGAAAAAGTCAAGCTTGGCGGTTTCCCGATTGCCGAACCGGGCCTCCGCAGCCAGGGTTCGCCTTTGAGGCGGCCGGGTCAGGATGTGGATGACGCCTCCCATGGCGAAGTTTCCATAGACGTTGGAACTGGGTCCTTCCACGATCTCGATTCGATCGATGTTGGACATCGGAACCCGACTCCAGTACACCCAGCCTCCGAAAGGATCGTTGAAGGGGAAGTTGTCCAGCAGAACCAGCGTGCGGCTGACCCCGCTGGGGCCGATGCCGCGAAGGGAAACTCCCTGAGAGGTGGGATGGGCCGCCAGGCTGCTGGTGCGGCGAAACAGACTGAAACTGGGAACCTGGCGAAGGGCATCATCCAGGGTCACAGCCGGTGAATGCCGGATGTCCTCGTCAGTTAAAACCTTCACCGATGCGGCCAGATCGCCCAGCCGTTGTTCCCTTCGGGAGGGGGTTACCGTCACGGTCTGGGAAGGAGTGGAGATCTCCAGGCGAATTTCCAGACTCGGGCTGGGGTCATCTCCCCATTCCACGATGTCGATATACTCGGCAAACCCCTGGGCCAGAACCCGGATCTCATAAGATCCCGGCGCCACCCCGGAAATCACGAAACGCCCGTCCTGACCGGAGCGAACCAGCCGAACCAGGTCGGTGCCCACCAGGGTGATCTGGGCGGCCCCGATGGCCAGATCGGTTTGATCCGTGATGCGGCCCGACAGCATGCCTCCGTCTGAACCCTGCGCTGCGGCCAAGGGCGAGACCATCAGGATGAGGGACAGGAACCCGAGTGAGATGGAACGAAAACTAAGCAAATGAATGGGCACGACGTGACCTCCTAATAAACGACTGACAACTTACAGCTGACAACCGGAACCGAATTCCTCTGCCCCCCACCCATATTCCTTCTGGCCTGTCAGTTGTCAGTTGTTTAGCGTTTCTACTACGGACAAAAGTTGAAATCAATTATATTCGTAATGGACAGGCTGAATCAGATATTGTTATCTTTTTTCATTCCTCCAAAGCGTGAGTTGGGCTCGACCCTACATCTATAAGATGGATCCTCAGAGGGTGGAAGCCTGGGCTTTAGGACGGAAACTTAAGAGGCACAACCAGTGAAACGTATTGGGATCATAGGGTTGGCAGGAGTTTTAGGACTACTTTTGGCCGTGTTTTCCGTTTACGGGTTGTGGCTGAATCGAGTGGCGGCAGCCGAAGCGGCCTTTGCGGAATCCCGGTACCCGGAGGCTCAGCAGCGCTTTTTATCGGCCTTCTCGGGCTGGCACCTCTATTTGCTGCCCGATGCTCTGGTGGCGGAAAACCAGGCTCGTGTGGCCCTGAACCTGATTCAGATCGGTTATGTTCTGGGCCAGTACCAGGAGACCCTGGAGTTCATCCAAAAGGATGCTTCTATGGCCTCCTTGCTGAGCACGCCCGAGTATCATTTCTGGACGGCTAATCTGACCATGGCCCGGGCCCTGGAAACCCCCGATGCCAATATTGCGGAGGTGTTGAGCCGTTCCAGGGAGGGCTACTTGAGAACGCTGCGCCAGGATCCCGAGTACTGGGATGCCAAGTACAACTATGAGTATGTGAGTATGCTCCTGGACCGCCTCCAGGGTGACGAAGCTCACTCTGAAGAGGAAATGAAGCTGCTGCTCGAGAAAATGCGAACCGACATGCCTCGGCGAAGGAAAGTACTCCCGCCCGAAAAGAGGAAATGATCCCATGTATTTCGACCAGGCTGTTTATTTGTGGTTGCTAGTCCTGCTTCCGCTCCTCTGGTTTTTTCTCCATCGTTATGTTGTCACCGGCCAATCGATCCGCAAGCTGTGGGGCGGGGCCGCGGATGGGTCGCAGCTTTCGCCCGGATGGCGAGACCGTTCGGCTGCCGTCCTTCTGGTGGTGGGTTTTGTTTGCCTGGTCGCGGCTTTGTCGGGCCCCTATCTGGAACAGGTCAGGGAAAACCCCGAGTATCAGAAAAAGAATCTGGTTTTCTTGCTGGATGTGTCGCCCTCCATGAATACCCAGGATGTCTGGCCTTCCCGTCTGGACAGGGCCAAGGAGGTGATCCACCAGTTTATCCAGCGCGAAACGGAAATCGTGCGCTTTGGCCTGGTCTCCTTCTCCGAATCCAGTGTGATACTTTCCTACCTGACCTCCGATTCTCAGAATCTTCTTTTTTACCTGGAATTCCTGCGGCCGGATCGGCGGATCATTTATGGAACCGATATCGGAGCGGCGGTGGCCAGCGGTCTGCAGATTCTGGAAAAACATCGTGAGCGCAGCGCTGCCGATTCCCTGGACCCACAGGAGAAAAGCGTGCTGGTTTTGCTGTCGGATGGGGAGGATCAAGGGGAGAGCCTGGAGGAGGCCATGCAGGAGGCCAGGGATCGGGGCGTTGCGGTTTATACCATCGGTGTGGGGACCTCCGAGGGCGGGGTGATTCCGCTGGTCAACGAGGACGGAACGCGGGGTTACCTGGAAGATGGCAGCGGGGGGCGTCTGGTCTCCAACCTGACGGTCGACACCCTCCAGGAGGTTGCCCGGCAGACGGGAGGAACCTTTTACCAGGCCGCCTCGGGGCAGGAACTGGAGTCGGCCCTGGAAGCCATCCTGATCGCCGAGCGTGAGGTGACCGGCTACCAGATCGGGCCCTCCAGGAAAGATATCTTCCATTATTTTGTGGCATTGGCCTTTATCTCGCAGGTGGCCGTGATGACCTTAAGGTTTTAACGTGAAGACGGATTCCAGGCTGGTCAACACCCGGGAGCAGGCAGAGGCTCAGATCTCCACCATCCATGACCAGATCGGCCGTGTGATCATCGGCCAGTCCAAGCTGATCAACCAGCTGCTGATCGCCCTGCTCTCCAAGATTCCCTATTCCTTCAAGGGAAAAGGACGGGAGAAATCCGGCTGTGGGCACGTTCTGCTGGAGGGGGTTCCGGGTCTGGCCAAGACGCTGGCGGTAACCGCCATCGCTCGAGCCATCGACGCCCGCTTTCAGCGCCTTCAATTCACCCCCGACCTGCTTCCGGCCGATATCGTGGGGACGCGTGTCTATGAAGCCGCTTCGGGAACCTTCAGCACCGAAAAGGGGCCCATCTTCGCCCACATCGTCTTGGCCGATGAGATCAATCGAGGGACTCCGAAGACCCAGAGCGCCCTGCTGGAAGCGATGCAGGAACGGCAGGTGACCATCTCCGAGGACACCTTCGCTCTGCCCGAACCTTTCTGGGTCCTGGCCACCCAGAATCCCCTGGAGCACGAGGGAGTTTACGTCCTGCCGGAAGCTCAACTGGACCGGTTTTCCATGAAGATCGTGGTCGGGTTTCCCGATGCCGATGCGGAGGAGCGCATCCTTCAAATGCGTCTGGTGGAGCAGGAGATCGAGCCGGTCATCTCTCCCCGGCAGGTGAGTGAAATCCAGGACCTGACCAGTCGAGTCACGGTGGAGCCTGAGATCTTCCGCTACATCGTCCGCCTGGGCAGGGTCACCCGCGATGAGGAGCCAGGTACGCCTGCAGTGGTGAATGAGATGATCCAGCATGGAATTTCCTCTCGATCCTTGCAGCATGTTCTGGCCCTGGCCCGAACCCATGCCTTCATGGCCGGACGCGACTATGTTCTCCCCAGGGATGTGAAGGCGATTGCCGTGGAAGCGCTCCAGCACCGCATTGTCCGCACCATTCGTGCGGAAACGCAAGGGGTCAGCGGGGGAGAAATCATCACCGAACTTCTCAAAGGGGTATCCCTGTATGAACTTTACTAATAGTTTGCAGCCACACCAACCGGCCCTGGGGGAGGAGGCACTCCAGCAGCTGCGCCTGATTGAGATCTACACCCGAAAGCGCATCCAGGCCCATATTTTCGGGGATTACGAGAGCCCCCGCAAGGGCATCGGCTTTGAGTTTCAGGAGCACAAGAGATACCAGCCCGGGGATGACTATCGGCGCATTGACTGGAACGTCACTTCGCGCCTCCAGTACCCATATGTGAAGCAATTCGTGGCCGAAAAAGAGGTCAACGTCTGGTTGCTGACCGATCTCTCATCTTCCATGTTCTTCGGCTCATCCCAGCGCACCAAGTCAGAGGTCATGACCGAAACGGTCGCCGTTTTGGGCTTCTCCGCCTCTCACTTGAACATGAAGGTGGGCTTTTTAGGATTCTCGGATCAGGTGGAAACCATTCTGGCTCCCAGGCAAAGCCGAAACGTGACCTGGGAGATTCTGGGCCTGATTCCCCGATCTCGTCCCGGGCCGCGCACCACTCGATTCGCCGGCGTGGTGGAAACCCTGCTCAAGAGGATCAAGGGCACTGCGATGATTTTTCTGCTGAGTGATTTCATTGCCCTGGAGCCGATCTTTGAAACCGCCGGGGTACGTCATCTGGCCAGGCACCATGAGCTGATTCCCGTGGTGCTGGAGGATCCGCTGGAGAAAACCGTCCCCCGGATTCCGGGTCTGCACTGTACCCGGGACCCGGAGAGCGGGCGCCGACGGATGTCCTACTGGTCGGCTGAAAACGTCCGGAAATACGGCCATGAGATGAAGCGCCGCCGGGAGCGGCTGACCCGGCTGTTTTATCGAATGGACCTGGATTTTCTCTGGATGGACGCCGCAGACGACGATTTCGTGGATCGCCTGGTGGAGTTCTTCCTGCGCCGAGGAAAGATCTCATGAGGCACGTCCGGATCGTCCTCACCGTATTATTGCCACTGCTGTCCGCCGTGGGTTGGGCGGCTCCCCAGGATGCCCTGGACGACCCCTCCATCGGGATCGACCGTGAGGTCAGTCGAACCGCCATCTATCTGGGCGATGTTTTCCAGTACCGGATCTCGGTTCTCCACACCAATGAGTTTGCCTTTGTCACCGAGGAACTGCAGGACCGGCTGGTGGTACGTCCCTTTGAACTGCTGGATTTTCAGATCCAGCAGACAGAGCTGGGAGATGAGATCCTGATCGAACTGGTTCTCGAGCTGGTGAGCTATGAGGACCCGGGATTTCTGGAGATTCCCTCCATTGATCTGTTTTATTACCCCCGCGATGCGCTGTCCGAAGGGGCGGGAGCCGGACAGCAGGACGTCCCGGCCCGAGCCATCACGGTCCCGGCCCATCCAATACACCTGCAGTCGACCCTGCTGGGGGAAGGGGATCAGCTACGCGATACCACCCTGCTGCTGAGCTTCTCCCGGAGCGAATTGATCGTTCCCGCCCTCTCCGGTGTCCTCCTGCTGGTTCTGGCAGCCGGCTGTTGCGTGGCCGGGGTTCGCTACGCCGTTCAGATGAGGCAGGTGGAAGGGATGACCGATCAGGCCAGGCTTCAAGAGGAAGCCCTCCGGTCCATCGGTGCGCTCCGGCAAAGGAGCCTTTCCGATCCGCCGGATCCCGCTCTCTATCTGGAGCTCTCCAAGCTGGTCCGTGAGTACCTGCATTCCGCCTACGGGTTGTTTGCAATGGCACTGACGCCGGAGGAGGTGCGAGATACCATGGGATCCAAAACCCCGAACGGCGATTTTTCCGAAAGGGTGGAGCATCTCCTGACCGCCTGTGATCGCACCTTCTATGATCCCGAAACGGCAGCCGGTTCGGATTTTCCCGAGCTGTGTCAGCAGGCCGAGCGAATCGTCAAATCAAACCTCTGAGGCGTGATGAATCAGATCGAGTTGCTGCGTCCCGATTTGCTGATTCTGGGCCTGGTGCCGGTGCTGCTGCTGCTGCTGCGCTGGCGCTTCTGGCGCAACACGGTCGAGCATCCCCAGACCGACAGGTTCCCGAGTCTGGGTCTTCAAAAGCCTCCCCGCTGGCTGTACCTTCCTCGAGTTCTGGATTGGATGATTCTGGTGCTTCTGGTCGGGGTCTTTATCGAGCCGGTCCTGCCGGTCGGCCAGAGGCAAACCACGGTTCGGGCGCTGGATCTGATTCTTTGCCTGGATCTTTCCGCCAGCATGCGAAAGGGCATCGAGGAGGAACCGGGAAGCCTTTATGTTCTGCCGGGAGAAGTCTCTCGGCTGGACGCCGTCAAGGAAGTGGCCCTCGACTTTATTGCCAGTCGGCCCCAGGATCGAATCGGGCTGGTGGTGTTCTCGGCCAATGCCTATCTGGTCAATCCGCTCACCACCGATCACGACGTCCTGACCGAGTACATTGAACTGCTTGACGGCAACACCTTGATTGGAGAGGGTTTAACCTCGGTGGGAGAAGGCCTGCAGGTCTCCAATGAGCTGTTCTCTTTTTTCGAGGTGGATGATCAAAGAGAGGGGAAGGCCATTATCGTTTTTACCGATGCTGAACAGAACTATGGCCGAAAGCCCGACGGCCCCCTTCAAGTGGCACGCCAGAACAACACCCGGGTTTTCTTTGTGGGCGTGGGAATCCCCGTTGAAGTAGTCCTGGGTTCCCTCACCAGCGTG
Organism: Acidobacteriota bacterium; assembly: GCA_036338555.1. Lineage (GTDB taxonomy): Bacteria > Acidobacteriota > UBA6911 > RPQK01 > JADFOI01 > JAPYTY01. The sequence goes on from JAYZBY010000086.1 coordinate 8,333, forward strand.
GTGGAAGCCACCGGGGGCGGCAACTTTGATGCCATGAACGCCGGAGACCTCGAGCGGGTGTCCCAGCAGATCGACCGACTCCAGCGCAATTCAGTGGAAATCACCGAGTACTTTCGCAATCAGGCTCTGGCCTGGCCGCTGCTCGGGCTGGCCTTTGTGTTGCTGGTGGGGAATTGTGCGCTCAGAGCCCTGCCGCTCTTTTATGTGACGGGTTAGAAAGAAACTTCGAAATCAGAAATCCTAAATCAGAAATCCTGATTTCTAAATCCGGAACAGACCTGAATTCGGGGTTAGGCCTTCGAGTTTCTGATTTCCTAAGGAACATTCACCGAAATCCTGTCGTTTAGCCTCACGGTGCTTCCGGAGAGCCGTCGGCCGGTATTCTTACTCTTGAGGTAGAGGAGCCCTCGATAGGTGGAGCCCGGAGCCACCTCCACCGGATGGATTTCGTAACGATCCAGAAGATCGCGAAGCTGCTCGGCACGGCCCACTGAGATCACACCGGGGCCGGCTCCAGGGGACACGGTTGGAACCTGCTCCCACTGTCGGGTGGTGGGACGACCTCCCGAGTATCCTTCTCCATAGATGCCGCGCGTTTTTCCCCGGTAAAGCTTGATCACCTTGGGGGTGATCTCAAAGATGGTGGCCCGCTCCAGGGCTTTCCCCTTGGGATCAACCGCCGTGACCTGGTCGGCCGGGAGCGTCCAGGGCTGGGAGGAATGGTTTTCAATCGTGATCTCGAAGATGGCAAATCCCTGATCCAGCACCTGGAAAGGGAAGCCGTCGGGGATTTCACTCTTCTTGAGAGACTGAACCGTGGCCTCCACATCCTCCCCCTGGGGAGGCGGAAAAAGAAGCAATGCGGCCAGCAGCAAGAGTTTCATCATCGACTCGATTTCTCTCGATGGTATCTCAGTTGGCCCTTCAAGTAGAAGCAAAAAGCTGCTTGATAGACAACATTAATCCTGATAACTAAGAAGAGAAATGATCGAAGTCAAGCAGACTCAGACGGAGGATCCGCTCCAGTTCAGCGTCACGATCACCGACGGGGATGGGGTTTCCCAGCACCAGGTGACCATGAGTCAGGTCACCTATGAAAGCCTGACTGCGGGAGAGTGGACCCCGGTTGAATGCGTTCGGGCCGCCTTCCGATTTCTGCTGGACCGGGAACCCAAGGAATCCATTCTTTCCACCTTTGACATCACCGTCATCTCCAGGTATTTCCCCAGCTTTGAGCATGATTTTGACGGCTATCTATAGGGTTGCACCACAGAGAGGCAGAGACTCTGTCGCTCCTTCGGAGCGAGGTCGGAGAGGTGAGTGTAGGGGCGCACTGAGTGCGCCGATTCTTCCTTTCGGAAACCTGGAACGTGGAATCTGGAACGTGGAACGCGCTGGTCGAAGGCCAGCGCACGAGGCGCGCTTCAGCGCGCCGATTCCCCCAACACCTCCAACGCCGCCTGGTGAAGCCGACCATTGGAAGCCAGCACGCCGCGATTGGCGACCAGCATTTTCCCGACTGAAAAGTCCAGCGGCTTCCCCTCCAGATCGGTGACTTTTCCTCCCGCTTCCTCCACCACTAGCGATCCGGCCGCCTGGTCCCAGATGCGTTCTCGGTAGTCCGGCTGCCGGGGAGAGAGCAGTCGAAACAGCAGGTCGCCCTTGCCCTCGGCCAGCAGTGCATACTTGGCCTGGCTGTCCATCCGCACCGGCTCGGCCTGGACTCCCAGCGCGGTCATCAGCTCATCCATCCGGCTGACATGGGTGTGGCCCGACTCGAACGAGCGCAGGACCCGGGCCTGGCCCGGATCTTCCCGTTCGGATACCTGAAGCCGCTCGAAATCCCAGGAACCGTCCAGATGCGCCTTCCAGCAGCCCTGATCACGCACTGCCACCACCAGGGCGCCCTCATCCAGATTCGGACATCCCAGTACACCGATTTGAACCCTTCCCTCCACCACCAGGGCCAGGGCCACAGCATACTGGTCTTTCCGCACAAAGCCCTTGGTCCCGTCGATGGGATCGAGCGTCCAGAATCTTGGACCGGGCTGCTGAGCACCGTGATCGATCCACCGATAGACCTCCTGACCTGTGGCCTCCGGAACGATCCGGCCCACCGATCGGATCACCTGCTCCAGGATGGACTGTCCCTCTGGCGAGCCGAGGGTATCGGAACTTTCTTCAGCCACCAGCGGATCTTCTGGAAGAGCCTCCGCAAGTGAGCGCCCCACCAGGGCCTGAACCGCGAAATCGGCCACCGTGACCGGCGAGCTATCGTCCTTGGCCAGAGCCGGAACGACCATTTCCTGCTGGATCTGTTTTGCCAGATGGGATGCCTGCTCGACCATCTTCACGGCCAGCCCGATCTCCGGATGGTTCAGATCGATCATGGGGTTATCATCTCATAAAACCACAGACCAACAGACGGTAGACAGAAAATCTGAAATTCGAATTCCCAAGTCCGAACTATTCCCCAACGCGACTTCGTTCCTCAGCAGGAACTTGAGCTCCAAAGGGGCGATGTTCAATAGCCTGAGGCGTGAGCCCCAGGATTTCCAGGATACCAGGATAGGGAGCCCTGTAGGAGCGATGTAAAAAGCCGCTCATGGAAGAGCGCCACAAGGCCGTGCAGGATGTCCCATCTTCGATTCTGGATTCTGAATTCTTTTTTCCGGTCAGCTTCTTCCTCCCGCCGGTTGTCAGAAACCGGGGCAAGCCACTACAATAACCCTGTTGCCATGTGTGGTGGGCGTAGCTCAGTTGGTAGAGCACAGGGTTGTGGTCCCTGTGGCCGCGGGTTCGAGTCCCGTCGCCCACCCCATTTGAAGAGAGCAGGAGAACAAGATAACGATCGATGGAAATACTGCGCTATGGTTTATTGCTCTGATTTTCTATGGTTCGATTGTTCTTTTTTTGCGTGCGCCCGTAGCTCAGCTGGATAGAGCGCCGGACTTCGAATCCGTAGGTCGCAGGTTCGAATCCTGCCGGGCGCGCCAAATTTTTCTCCCATGGTTTCAGTGGTTTACGGATCTTTTCGTGCTGTCCCCAAATCCTCCAAAATGGCCAATGTTTCCAAAATGTTTCCACTTGCCTGTTATTTTGGGCCATTTCGAGGGTGGAGTTACACACCCTCACTTTCCTTTACACCCCCCTCAGTTACACAGGTTCAACTTTCTTTACACCCCCTCCCTTGTACAGGTGCACATTTCTTTTGTTTCTCGACCAGGGATCACAACAAACCGACTCGCCAGGAGTCCCGTTTCCTTGGAGGTGGGTAGCAATAGAGGCACGTGTGTGACCGATTTGCAACTTTCACATACAAGCCTAATCATAGTAGAAGAAGGAGCGGATGGGGACTAAACTTTACAATAGCCCTGATGGCTGTTTTGGAATTTCCCGGTCTGTGCTCATAAGAGACTAAACGAGAGAGAAAAAATGCTAAATCGAACTCGACCTCTTCTGTTAGCGGTTCTTATCGTTCCCTTCTTGGTAGTAGCCTTGTCCTTGGAGGCTCAGCAGGAACAACAGCGACAATTCCCGCCTGGAGCAACCTCGACAGTTCCGCTAATCATCAGGGGTGCGGAGCAGCGACGCCAGGAGCAGCTGCGACAACGCCAGGAGGCGCAGCAACGCCAGGAGCAGCGACGCCAGGAGCAGCTGCGACAACGTCAGGAGGCGCAGCGACGCCAGGAGCAGCGACAATTCCCGCCTGGAGCAACCTCGACAGTTCCGCCAGCTCAGGGAGAGCAGCGACAATTCCCGCCTGGAGCAACCTCAACATTTCCACCAGTCAGGGGTACGGGAAGGTAAGAGGAAGAGGACCGGCTGCCGGCGGCAGGGGGGCACTGGCACCGCCGCAAAGAGGGCAGCCACAACGCCCGCCGCAACAGCCGCAGCGCCCGCAACAGCGACAACAGCCACAGAGTCCGCAACAACAGCTGTTGCCTGATCTTGTACTAAGAGGGGGAGGGTTGGCTCCGCAGGCCCTCAATGCCGGAGCAGAGACGGAAGGTGCTTAACGCCCTTCTAGCGGTTGGTAGTGAGGCCAGTGTCGAGCAACTACTGAAAAGGGTAAGGATGAGCAGACCGACGCTGCTGGAATACATGGAGGAGATTGGACATCTTGGGGTCTGCTCCTTCTACAAGGGCAACAATGAGTCAGGAAGTTGCCTTTCCCTTAACAAGGACTTCCTGTTTCTTCTTCCCAGCTACGACATCGAGCAAGAGCTAAGCGAGCTTCCCTTTTGAAAGGCTTTCGTTGTTTTTTGTCAGGTGCTTTTCCCTGTGACAAGAAGAGGGGAGGGGATGTACTGTGAGTAGTGCGCCTTCTTTTTTACGGACATTTTTTAGAGGCCTCACTAGAAGTCCGAGATCGTTTGTATTTATGTACCGTGGCTACTTCGATGCGGGCAAAGGCGGTAAGCCCAATGTTGTGCCTCTTGCCGGGAATTTGGAAACGGTAGAGCAAGGGGACCGCTTCTCAATGATGTGGAAGCAGCTACTAGACGATTACGGCCTAGACTGTTTCCATATGACTGACTATTGTTTTGGTTTTATGGTCGTGTATTACTGCTCATTCTCAGAATTTCCCGATCGGTTTTTTAACTCTCTCTCAATAACATCGGCATAGCGTTGTGCTATCAGCAGGCTTGAGGCGTCGTCAGTGTGTACATGATCCTGCCCGAAGGTGATGCCTTCCATCCCCGTGAAATTGATATGGCCGAGTTCTCCAGCTTCCTCGGTGAGTTCTTCGTAGAGGTCAAGGGCATGACTGTAAATGTTCTTGAGTGAACCGAACTGATGCTCTCTCTCGATTGCCTGTAGCCCGGCAATGAATATCCCGTCGTTTGAAGTCACTATGGATTCGTACTTCTCCAGTTTCGCTATAATCTGGGGTACTATCAGGTCCACCCCGTCTAAATTTAACACGATAGGTTGATCACCTGAATATGTTTTTAGTTCATGAAGCCTAGGGAGAAAATACAAAAGCACAAATTGATAAAACATCCCTATTTTTTTGAAGTTGTACGGGACCATTAGCCCAAACCATATATCGTTCCACCCTGTATGAGATATTACAAATTGTGGTTTTAGGTGGTATGCAAGATTGACATAGGCGTTAATTTCATCAGATAAAGTGTAGCTATCTGCGGCTAATGTTATTACTTTAAATTCCTTTTTGCCGCCATTCTTATTTAATAGCGATTCCAATTTTTCAGCGACTGTTG
>JAYZBY010000087.1:0-20886 GCA_036338555.1 Acidobacteriota bacterium
ACCGGCTGACCCTAGGAAATTGGGCGAAACCCGGCAAGCTTGGTGTAGGGGCGCACTGAGTGCGCCCACAGCAAGGACGGTGAAGCCCAGATGGCGCACGGCCGTGCGCCCCTACTAGCGCCGATTTTGATCTAGCTTAAAAAAAGGTCTTTTCCGGAATGTGGGAGGCGCCTCAGTGCGCCGATTCCGGAAGGCCGCTCGCAGAGCGGCCGCTTCAACAATTTTGCAATGGGCGTACGGCGTTTCATGGGTCGAAATTAACCATTCGAATTTGGGAATTCGGATTTCGAGTTTTCGGTCCCTCGAAGCGGCCGCTCTACTTCCCTTCCACCAGGTGAAAGGGAGGCACCCAGTTGGGCACGACAATTTCCAGGACCACCGGTTTTTTGGCTGCCAGGGCCTCCTGGACCGCGGAACCCAGATCTTCGGTCTCGGCCCGCAGGCCGATCGCCCCGAAGGAGCCCGCCAACCGGACGAAGTCGGGATTGAGCAGTTTCGTCCCAAGATAACGCCCGTCATGATCATGGGTCTGATGCCACTCCGAAGCACCGTAGGAATCGTTGTTGAAGACCAGAGCGACCACATTCAGGCCATACTTAACCGCCGTGGCCAGTTCCTGAACCCCGTACAAAAAGCCCCCGTCCCCACACACCGCCACAACCTGCCGATCCGGAAAGGCGGCCTGGGCACCCAGCGCTGTGGGAAAAGCGTAGCCCAGGGTCCCGAAGTAAGACGAGGTGATATAGGTCCGGGGCCGGCGAACAGGATAGGCGAAGTGACTCCAGGAACCGATATTGGTAATGCCACTCACCAGGATGGCATCCTCGGCCAGGCCTTCTCGAAGCGCCGCGATGATCTTCACCTGCTCGGGAGCCAGTTGCTGGAGTTTCTCCCGAAAGGCCTGCTTGTAGCCCTTGCTTGATTCGTCGCCCCCTGCCCGGGGTGAGCTGTGGTCCCGCAAATGGTGCAACAGCCGTGCGGTCGCCTCCCTGGCGTCGGCTTCAATGGCAATCTCAAGCGGGTAGTTCTTGCCCAAGACCTGGGGATCCACGTCGATTTGAATGATCTTCTGGTCCTCTCGAATCTGCAGGGTTCGAAACAGAAAACGCGTCCCCACCGCCAGGATCACATCGGATCGGGGAATCACCTCCTGGGCCGGACCCACCATGGCGTAATTGACCCCGACGGCAAGTTCATGCTCTTCAGGAATAATCCCCTTCCCCTGCGGAGTCGTCATGACCGGAGCCTGGATCAGGGTAGCCAGTTCCAGCAACTCCCTGGAGGCTTCGGCGATCACCGTACCCCCTCCGGCCAGGATCATCGGATTACGTGCCGCTGCCAGCAGCCTGGCGGCTGCTTCCAGATCCGATTCATTGCCCGTTAACGGCGGGTAGTTCCCTGGCTCCAGGATCTTCGCATTGCACTCTCCGGCCACCAGATCGATTGGAATCTCAAGCTCCACGGGTCTGGGCCGTCCGGTCTTGAGCTGATGGAAGGCTTCATGAACGACCTCGGAAATCTCCTCGGCTCCTGTTACCCGATGGTTCCACTTGGTGATGGGCCTGAAGGCATCCAGCTGGTCGTCCACCTCATGAAGTTGCCCCTGGCCCTTCCCCAGTGCACCGCTGGGGATCTGGCCCGAGATCAGCAGCACGGGAGCAGAAGCCGCATAAGCCGTGCCCAACCCGGCAGCGGCATTTAGGGCTCCGGGTCCTGGGACCACCAGCGCGACACCTGGCCTCCCGGTGGCACGGGCGTATCCGTAGGCCATATAGGTGGTGGCCTGCTCATGACGGGTCTGGATCAGGCGAATCCGATCCCGAGCGTCATAAAGCGCATCAAAGATGCCCATGATCTGAACGCCGGGCAAGGCAAAGATCGTATCCACGCCCTCCGAAACCAGCTGTTTCACCAGACCCTGCGCCCCGTTCATAGGCGCATATTATACAACCCCTGACGAAAACTGATGCAAACCTTGAGCTTGCCCGGCAACCCTTCATCCAGGTTGCGGATGGGCCGCGAAGACAGCGGCAAACTTGCCGTTTTTAGAAGGCGCAAATGCGTCAACCAGAGTAGAAACGTTTCGAAAGCTGGGATGAGTTTCAGGAAAGTTGGGTGGACTGGACGTGGGAGACGGCTCGGGCTTCGCGTTCAAAACGTTCTCTCAGGTCGGCTCTCTCAGATAAGTGCTCGGACAGGATCTTGAGGGCGACCTTTCGATCCAGGCGGGAGTCTTCAGCCAGATAAACTGCGCCCATACCGCCTTCACCTATTTTCTCCAGGATCTTGTAGTGGCTGAGCTTCTTCCCTACTATCGTGCTCTCCCCCTGTTTTTGCTGTCTAAAGTTCCTTGGATGATAGGGCTACAGGGGTTTGAAGGCAACACGCGTTGGTCTTCGACCAGCAAGTTCCACGTGTCCGGAGTGTGGGAGGCGCCTCAGTGCTCCGATTTCGAAGATCCGGTCAAGCATCTGACCGAAGCATCGAGTTCTAACGGCCTAAGGTAGGGGCGCTTAGCCCGTATGATGCATCATTTCTCTCCTGCATCCACGCCCGCCTTGACCGGCTTTCCCAGCCTGGATAAACTCCTTTGTTAAAGAAAGGGTCGTTTCGTCCAATCAAGGATGCCAATCGAGTAGGAGGATTCAGCGATGAAAACCAGCAAATCGACGCGAAGGGATTTCCTGGTGGCAATGTCCGCTCTGGGCCTTTCCGGGCTGATGCCCGCCTCGTCATTGGCTCAGCGGAAGATGCCGCTGCGCCGGATTCCCGGCACCAATGAGATGCTTCCGATCATCGGGCTCGGTTCAAGTAAGCCGGTATCGCAGATCGGGGACGATGGGGTGGGTCCGATCAGCGAGGTTCTGAGAACGCTGGTGGCCCAGGGCGGCAGGGTGGTTGATACCTGGCCCAGAAACCCGGCCAACGACGAGGCATTCGGGCAGGTCATCAATCAACCCGACCTTCGTAAAGCACTGTTTGTGACCAGCAAGATCGACCAGGTCGGCAAACAAGCGGGCATCGATCAGTTTCGCGAGACCCAGCGTCTGTATCAACGAGAGACTCTGGACCTGCTACAGGTTTTCAGCCTCACCGACGTCGAAACCCAGTGGTCCAATCTCAAGGACTTCAAAGCAGCCGGAGAGGTGCGCTACATCGGCGTGACCGTCTCATCGGCCAAACTCTACGAACCGTTGGAGCGCTTTCTCGAGAAGGAAAAACCGGACTTCGCGCAGGTCAATTACTCGATCACCGAGCGGGACGCCGAGGAGCGCATATTGCCGCTCCTGCAGGATCTAGGCATCGCCGTCATCATCAACCGGCCATTTATGAACGGCGAGTATTTCCGACGGATCGGGCAGCGTCGCGTTCCGGATTGGGCGGGCGAGTTCGACTGCCGGACCTGGGCCCAGGTTTCCTTGAAGTACATCCTGCCCCATCCGGCCATCACTTGTGTTCTCACCGAAACCACCAATCCCGCCCATATGGCGGAAAACGCCGAGGCGGCTTTCGGACGCATGCCGGATAGCGCCCAAAGAGATCGAATGAAGGCGGTCATTGCCAAGATCTGAGCACGACCCCACATCTTGTCTTCTGACGGGATTTTTATAAACTATCGTTGAGATGGCAGGACATTCTTTCGAAAAACACGGAACAACCTCAATGATGGAACCGCTCCCAGAGACCTGTTCCCGCAACTATTTCTTTGCCTTCCTACTGGCCATGGCTGCACTTCTAACGGCCACCTGTAGGGATACAGGATCCACGGTTGAAACTGGAGCTCTGACCGTAGCGGTCAAGTCCGGTCAAACCGAGACGGTGCGAACCTTTTTGGAGGCCGGTGCTGACGTCAACGAAAAGGACGGCGGCGGTGAAACCCCGTTGATGGCTGCCGCACTGACAGGCCGCCGCGAGATTGCTGAGATTCTGCTGGATGCGGGTGCCGGCGTCGATAACAAGAACAAACGAGGAGGGACGGCGCTGATGGCAGCGGCCCTGACGGGTTGGGACAACGTCGCCGAACTCTTTTTGGAAGCCGGTGCCGATGTGAATGCTAAAAACACCGGTGGAGGAACTCCGTTGATGCATGCGGCCCTGGGAGGCAGCGAAAAGGTGGCCCATATGTTATTGAACGCAGGCGCCGAGGTGGATGCAAGAAACGCTGAGGGGAGCACCGCCTTGATGGGCGCGGCACTGCAGGGTCACATTGCCGTGGTGCGGGTTCTGCTTGATGATGGTGCTGACCAAGCTATCATCGATGGACAAAAGGCCACCGCCCTGGTCATCGCCAGAACCCGGGGGTTCACCGATATCGTGGATTTGCTCGAACGCCATCGATAGTTTTTCGGATAAAACTTTCCGTCTTATCTACACAGATATCTCTCCACCCAGTTCTACCTTGAGGCATCTCAAGACACCTGGGTCGAAGCAGCCAGAATTTACTTTGAGCTGCGACGTATTGGAAGGACTGTCCACAGTCCGATTGACTGCTGCATTGCGCAGGTTGCTATTGAAAATGAAGTCGTCCTCATGCATCGGGATCACGACTTCTCGACGATTGCCACAATCTGATCTTTTCATGCTGTGTACTTGACAGCTGATGACCCGGGCTAGGTTGTTTGCGAACCAAAGAGGGCATGCCTCGGGCGCCTCAAAAACCGTTGCAACCGGATGGATTGAGTCGGGGCGCACCAGGTGCGCCCACTGCAGGGAATATGAAGCCAAGAGGGCGCACGCCGTGCGCCGATTCCTTCCACTGCACCCCTGCACTATTGCACTTTTCAGGATCTCTCGATCCCCAGCAGGTTGAATTCGGGGAGATCGTGAAGGGCCAGGATCTTGCGCTCCAGGTAATTGTCCTCCAGGCGCTGATACATCTCCTTGGAGAGCCGTTTTCGGTATATTTTCAGCTCTTTTTTTACCTCTGCAGCCAGTTCCCTAGCCTTTTCCGGGCCCGCCTCCTGTTTGAGAGCAGTGGCCACCATGGATCCAATTTCAGCCAGATCCCGATCAATTTCCTGATAGCTGATGGCCTGGGAAGCCAGCACTTCCTCCTTCAATGCGGCGATTCGCTGCTGGGCCCTTTCAAAGGCCTCACGGCTCTGTTGCTCGAGTAGGCTTTCCAGATTTTCGAGATAATTTCGAACTGCTTCCCTCTGAGCCGCCTGCTCAAGGACCGGTGCTGCGTCCTCAGCTTCCCTGCTCTCGGAGGCTCCTACCATGGCCTTCTGGTACTCCTCATAGGCCTCGAGGATGGCCTGATGGCAGTAAAACAGGGTGTTGGGCGTGCTCTTTTGTTTCCTGGCCGCCGACTCGAAACTCCGCTCGATACCGCGCAGTACAATATGCAGCGGAACCCCGCTGTCCCGCCACAGTTCCACCAGGCACCAGTCCATCGGAGAAATAAGAAGATTCTTTCCCCGCTTACGAACGAAGTACTCCTCAACTTCGGTGAAGTAATTGAAGTAATTACTCAAGTTTAACTATTCAAATGATTATAAAATAATCTTAAACCATAGAGAATGAGATCCTTCTCAACCCGGTCGATGGTCCGGGCATCACCTGCCACCAGGGATGCCAGGCCCCCGGTTGCTACCACCTGGACGGCTCCCAGTTCTTCTTTCATGCGGGCCAAAATCCCCTCCACCAGGCTCACATACCCAAAATAGAGTCCCGATTGGATGCTGGTAACGGTGGAATCCCCGATCAACTTTTCGGGTTTCTGGATATCGATACGCGGGAGTTTGGAGGCACGGCTGAAAAGCGCGTCTGCCGAGATTCCTACGCCGGGAGCAATGATACCGCCCAGATACTCCCCCTTTCCGGAGATGGCGTCAAAGGTGGTGGCGGTACCGAAATCCACCACAATGGCCGGCCCTCCGACCAGCTCAAAAGCGGCCACGGCACTAGCAATGCGATCAGCTCCCACATCCGCAGTCGGATGGTAACGAATCGGCATAAGATCTTGTTTTTCAGGATCAATGAACAGCGGGTTCACTGAAAAATACTGGTTTGACAGGTTGGTGAAAACTTCATCGAGAGGCGGCACAACCGAGCAGATGGCCATACCCTTCACCTGATCAAGGGTCACTCCCTCGAGCTGGAAAAGATTACGATACAACACGGCGTATTCGTCAGAAGATTGATGCTTTCGGGTGGCCACTCTCCAGGAGTACTTGAGTTCCTCCCCCTCGAAGATCCCCAGGACCATGCTGGTATTGCCGATATCGATGACCAGGAGCATAGGGGGATTATACCGTAGGAGGAAGGAGAGAGAAGACAGGAGAAGGCCGCTTCGCGGCCTGGTGCTGTGGTGAAGTAGTGCAGTAGTGCTGTGGTACCGGATTCGGCGCACTGAGGCGCCTCCCACACTCCGGACTCTCCATTCTGGCTTCTGATGGGGCCCTTTGTAGCTTCATGTCCTTGCTGTGGGCGCACTCGGTGCGCCCCTACAACAGGCTGCAGGATCGTGCCACCATGGAACGTGAAACCTGGAACGTGGAACGCCCCGGCCGAAGGCCGGTGCTCCCCTTAGTGCTTGAAGTGGCGAATACCGGTCAGGACCATCGCCAGACCGTGCTCATTGGCAGCAGCAATGACTTCCTCATCCCGTTTGGAGCCTCCCGGCTGAATAATGGCTCGAACTCCTGATTGGACAGCCTCATCCACGGCATCCCGAAAGGGGAAAAACCCATCGCTGGCCATCACGCAATTGTCCAGATCGAGTTGAGCCTTTTCCGCAGCCAGACGAACGGAATCCACCCGGCTCATCTGACCTGCGCCCACCCCCAGCGTCTGCTCATCGCGGCCAAACACAATGGCGTTGGATTTCACATGCTTCGACACGGTCCAGGTAAAAAAAAGATCTTTTTGCTCGGCGTCGGTGGGAGGCCGTTCGGTCACCGTCTCGAGATTCTCCAGCGGTTTGTACACATCTTTTTCCTGCACCAGAAAGCCCCCGGAAATTTTCTTGAAATCCAATCCTGCTTGAGTTCCCTGCTCCTTGCAAGTCTCTTCCCCCAGCTCCATGACGCGAAGGTTTTTCTTTTTGGTGAAGATTGCCAAAGCAGTGGCATCGTAGCTCGGGGCGATGATGCATTCCACAAAGAGCTGACTCATCAACTCGGCGGTCTTTTCATCGACATTCCGATTCACGGCGATTATCGAGCCAAAGGCTGAAACCGGGTCGCAGGCCAGGGCCTTTTCATAGGCTTCGGCTAAATCGGATCCCAGGGCCGTACCGCACGGATTGGTATGTTTGATGATGGCACAGGCCGGACCCTGAAACTCCCGGCAAAGATTCCAGGCAGATTCAAGGTCCAGGTAGTTGTTAAAGGAAAGCTCTTTCCCCTGGTGCTGCTTGCCTCCAATCAGGCCCCCTTCTGGAACGAAGAGCGGCTGGTACAGGGCAGCCTGTTGATGGGGATTTTCTCCGTAACGCAAGGCGCTTCTTTTTTCCAATCCCAGGTCTATCACCGGCGGCAAGGCCTCCTCTCCGGCGTCGAGACTGCGAAAAAAGCCGGCGATCGCCGTATCGTAGGAGGCAGTGTGATCGAAGACCTTGCGAGCCAACGAGCGGCGAGTCTCCTCACTGGTGGCTCCGCCGCTGGCCGCCATCTGGTCCAGGACATCCGCATAATCGCAAGGGTTGACCACCACGGTGGCGTACTGATGATTCTTGGCGGCGGCACGCAGCATGGTGGGACCTCCGATATCAATCTGTTCGATCGCCTCGTCCGTGGTAACTCCGGGCTTTCGGAGGGTCTCGCTGAAAGGATACAGGTTCACGACCACCAGGCCGATGGGTGAGATCTCATTTTCCTCGAGGGCTTTTTGATGAGCGGGATCGTCATGCCGGGCCAGGATCCCCCCGTGAACCATGGGATGCAGGGTCTTGACACGCCCGTCCAGGATCTCAGGAAATCCGGTGTGCTCGGAAATCGCGACCACCGGCACCCCCGCGTCTTCAAGGGCCCTGGCCGTACCTCCGGTGGAGAGAATGCGTACCCCCATCTCAGCTAACCGCCGGCCCAGTTCCACCACGCCTTCCTTGTCGTAAACACTCACCAATGCGGTCTCGATTTTCATAGGCAACGTCCCTCAATCATTTGCAGACTCATCATAGGTTCGGCTCGAACCAAAGTCTAGAGGCTACAAAACCGTGGCAACTGAACGAAAGGACGCATGGCCGTGCGCCCTTTTTGGCCTCAAGGTCCTTGCTGTGGGCGCACTCAGTGCGCCCCTACACTCACTTCACAAACCTCGCTCCGAAGGGAAGGCCAGGCCGGGGTCAGCTGGTCCGCCGGTCAGTCTTCCTTCCCTTCCGGTTCCTGTATAATCGAGGCGTGGCCTCGGACAGCCAGATATTGCAACAGCTTCCTTCCGTCAGCAAGCTCTTGCAGCACGCTTCCGTTCAGCAACTCATCCAGGCTTATTCCCATCCGCTGGTGGTGGATGAGATTCAGGGGCATCTGGACGAGTTGCGAGTTGCGGTTCAAGAAGGGAAACTTTCCCAGGAGGATCTTTCCCGGGAGATTTCCGATCTGGAAGCGACGCTGCGCTTGAAACTGGAAGCTCGTCTCTCCCCTTCACTGAGAAAGGTGATCAACGCCAGTGGGGTCATCATCCACACCAATATCGGACGGGCTCCCCTCTCCCCGGAAGGAGCTGCAGCCATTCAGGAGATTGCCACCGGTTACTCCAACCTCGAGTACGACCTGCAAGCTGGGCAGCGTGGCCACCGGGATCTTCATTTTCAGGGAACCATCTCCCGCTTGCTGGGCTCGGAAGCCGCCACGGTTTGCAACAACAATGCAGCCGCCGTCTTGCTGATTCTCAATACCCTGGCTCAAGGCAAAGAGGTGCTGGTATCGCGAGGAGAACTGGTCGAGATCGGGGGATCCTTTCGCATTCCCGCCATCATGGAACGCAGCGGTGCCATTCTCAAAGAGGTGGGAACCACCAACAAAACCAAGATCTCCGACTACCGGGATGCCCTCAATGAGAAGACCGCCCTGATACTTCGGGTTCATCCCAGTAATTACAAGATTGTCGGCTTCACCCATCGCCCCCAGATCAGCGAGCTGGTCGAGTTGGCTCAGGAGCGTAACATCCCCCTGGCCGAGGATGCGGGCAGCGGACTCCTCTTTCCCAGCACCACCTCCGCCCTGGAGGAGGAACCTTCCGTCGAGTCGGTCCTGTCTGAAGGCGTCGACCTGATTTGCTTCAGCGGAGACAAACTGCTGGGAGGACCTCAGGCGGGCATCATCCTGGGGAAAAAGGCTCTGGTTGATGCCATTCGTCAGAATCCTCTGATGCGGGCCTGCCGGGTCGACAAAATGACTTATGCGGCTCTGGAGTGGACCCTGAACCAGTACCAGACTCACGCCTATACTACGACGCTTCCGGTTCAGCGCATGCTGTCCACCGCTCCGGAAGAGGTTCGAGACCGGGCCCAGCGACTGCTTGACCTGCTCGAACCCCAGGAATTGCAGGTGGAGATCAAACCCGGAGTTTCTCTGATCGGTGGGGGTTCCGCACCTGAGGTGGAAATTCCAACTTTCCTACTGGCCGTGACCTCAAAACACCATTCCGTCAACCAGATCGAACGACATCTGAGAGGGTTCGCGACCCCTATACTGGCACGCATCGAGGACGATCAACTGATCCTGGATCTTCGCACCGTCTTTCCGGAACAGGAAGAGATCATCGTCTCCGCTTTCGCTTCCCTTTGCGAGCCTTCATGACCGGCGAGAACTCGATCAAATGTCGATGCGGGCTGACCTTGTCGACCCGTACCTTGAGCCGATCTCCGATTCGGTAGGTTTTCCGGGTATTCTCCCCGATCAGGCAGTGGTGTCGTTGATTAAAGACATAAAAGTCGTCCAGCACCGTCTCAACCGGAACAAAGCCCTCCACGAAATGCTCCAGGAGCTCCACGAAAAACCCGTTTTTCCGCACTCCGATGATAAAAGCCTGGTACTCCTCACCCAGCCGCTCGGCCATGAACCGGGCCATCAACCAGCGCATGATCTCCCGCTCCGCCTCTACCGACTTTCGTTCCCGCTCCGATGAATGGACCGCAATTTCCTGAAGTCGGGAGTACAACTTGTCAGCCCTGGCGCCAGAGGAAGTCCCTTCCAGCACCATCTTCAAAATCCGATGGATCACCAGGTCAGGATAGCGCCTGATGGGAGAGGTGAAATGAGTGTAGCAGGCGGTCGCAAGCCCGAAATGGCCCTGATTCACCCTCGAGTACTGAGCCTGCTTGAAGGAACGCAGCATCAGATAGGCCAAGAATTTTTGCTCGGGCTTATGAGCGATTCGGGCCATCAGCTTCTGAAAAGACTTCGATGGATAATTTCCCTTTGCATCGGCTTGCAATCGGTACCCAAATCCGGCGGCTGTGTCCTGGAAGTCTTCCAGCTTGGATGGGTCCGGCTCCTCGTGAATCCGATAAATCACAGGAAGCTGATGTTTTTCCAGGTGCTGTGCCACCGTTTCGTTGGCCATCAGCATGAATTCCTCGATCATACGATGGGCTTCGTTGCGTTCGGAACGCACCACATCATGGATCTCTCCATGGACATCGTATTCGACCTCTGCTTCAGGAAGATCAAAGTCAATCGCTCCTTTCCTGAGCCGCCTAGCGGTGAGGATTCGGGACAGTTCGAGCATCCATTCGAGGTTCTCCAGCAAATCCTGATATCGCTTCCTGAGCGGCTCATCCCGATCGATAAGAATCTTGCGGACAGCCGTATAAGTCATTCTTTCATTGCTATGAATAATCGAGCGGTAAAACTCGCAGCTCTGGAGGTCGCCCTGGCCATCGACTTCCATTCCCACACTCAGGGTAAGCCGGTCAACACCGGGGTTGAGACTGCAGAGCTGATTGGAGAGCTTCTCCGGGAGCATGGGGATGGATCGGTCCGGGAAGTAGACAGAGGTTCCCCGCCCAAATGCCTCCCGATCAAGTGCGCTGTCAGTCGGAACGTAATGGGACACGTCCGCAATGTGCACCCACAACCGAAAATGTCCATTTTCGTGCTTTTCAATGCTGACCGCATCATCAAAGTCCTTCGCCGTCTCACCGTCGATGGTGACGGTCGGCAGAGCTCGAAAATCAACTCGTCCATCGATTTCATTTTTATCGGGTTCCGAGGCACTCTCTGCTTCGAGCAGGACGGGTGCAGGAAATTCCATCGGAATCTTGTGTTGGTGACAGACGACCTTGTATTGAGTTTCGGGATCATCGGAATCACCCAGCACTTCTTGAACTTTCCCCAATGGAGTCTGGTGTCGGCCCGGTTGTGCCGTGATGAAAACCGAGACGATCTTCCCCTCCTCGATCCGTTTGGCCTCTTCATCCACCAGGCGCACCGTGTAGTAATACCGACTGTCCAGGGGAGCCACAAAAACATCCTGCCGGTAATGAAAGAGCTTTCCCACCAGGGTCTCGCGCCCACGCAAGAGGACCTCATAGACCTCTCCTTCCAGAGAGCCCTGTCCTCTTTTCCGGCGACGATGGGAAGGAACCAGTCGAACCCTGACGGTGTCCCCGTCAACCGCATCTCCCATTTTCTTGGGCGGGATGAAGACATCCTCATCCAGTTCGGGCTCTTGAGCAATGACAAAGCCGTATCCGTCGGGGTGACAGACGAGACGGCCGATTAGGGTGCCCTTTGATTTATCTTGCGGCATAGATGGTCTAGTTTCACGTTTCAGGTTTCAAGGTTCAAGTTTTGGGTTTCCGCAGCTGACTGGAAATCCAAAACCCGAAATCCTAAATCCGAAATTCAAACCCTGAACCCTGGACATTCCCATTCTGGATTCTGATTTCTGGATTCTGGATTCCTTCTTCTGTCTCCTGGCTCCTATCTTCTGCCTTCTGTCTTCTGTCTTCTGTATTCTGTATTCTTTTATCGACGACAAACACCTGACTCTTGGAGGAAATACTATGCGGAAGCTTTTGGGGTCCACCGTGATATTGGCGTTGACCATTCCTGGCCAGGTCTGGGCACAACAGGGAGATTTCAGGTCGGAAGTACGCAGCGAACTGGCCGACTTGAAATCCAGGATCGCTCGACTCGAGGCACTTCTGGACCAGACAGAGGACCCTTCTCGAGACATGGATCCCAGGGCCTTCTCCACGGCCCAGCCTTCACCGGAACCGGCAAAATCAAGTCAAGCTCCGGCCCTGAATACTCCCCCCAAGCTTCCACCATCCATTCCGGAGGCCTATCAGAAGAACCCTCCCCGATTCGATCTAATGATTCAGGCCCGCGCCGACTTTCCTGCCGATACCTCCAGAAACGACACCTTCTCCCTTCGCAAGGCGGAGATCGGGGTCAAGGGCAACATTGCTCCCCATGTCGACTTTTCTCTGGAATTTGAAACTACTCGACCCGACAACCCGATTCGCCGTACCTACCTGCGATTGTCGCACCTGTCCTGGCTGCACCTGAAGCTGGGAATGGAGAAGTCTCCCATCGGTCTGAATGAGCTGACCTCCACCGCCCAGCTTCCCTTTGTGGACCGCTCCGAGGTCAGCGACCGTTTTTCAGCTGCCGAGGAACTGGGAGTCCATCTGGAAAGTCATTGGGCGAAATGGCTGTTCCAGCTATCCGTGACCAACGGGGGGCGCCGTCTCCTGCGTGACAACAACAAAACCAAGGATGTGACGGCAAGGGCCGTCTGGGCGCCTCTCGACTGGTTTTCTCTTGGTACGGCCATGCTTCAGGGAAAGGCGGGAAATGAGGGCACCCAACACGACCGCTATAACCTGGAACTCAAATTGGGAACCAATCTTTCCGGATTTCAAAGTGAATTCTATCGAGCTCGGGATGGAGACATTCTGAGTTCCGCTTTTTATTTTGCCGGGCACTGGGCCTTTCCTGTCCGCAGCAAATGGATCACCCACTTTCAGCCGGTGCTTCGCTATGAGCACATTGGTCGAAGTGACCGCGATCGCCTGAACCAGCTCAAGCTCCTGACGGTGGGGCTGAGTTTTCTTCTGGATGAACACCGATCCAAGTTTCAGGTCAATTATCTGAAGGATCTGGACACCGGCAGTCTCAAGGATGAACTACGCGCCCAGTATCAGGTTGAGTTCTAGCCATCTGGTGAGGACTCCTGCTCCCTTGACAATCCTCTCCCATCGCTTACACTTATCGGCCAGGTACGGGACTAAACTCGTACTACCCGGGGTATACCATGAACTGGAGGCCGTAGCGGGCGATTTGAGGCAACTGGCGTCCAGAAAGAAAGCCTTCCAAGGCATAGCCGGTCTGTTTCAGGCGGCGATGATTTGGGTCGGGCCGAAACAGTGGGAGGGAGTGACCATCTCTTTCAGGAATCTCCCCCCTGCCCAATCCCCGTAAACGATTGCGTCATGTCCAAAACTTTGTCGCTTGCTGTGGCGAACCTACTGATTCTGCTTTCGGCAGCGGGGTGCGCCTGGATTTTTCCCCAGGGAGATGCGTACTCGCCGGATCAGCCCATCGCCTTCGACCACAAAGTTCATGTGACCGATTACGATATCCAATGTCTTTATTGCCATAGCTATGCGGACCGCTCTCCGTTTGCCGGCGTCCCTTCGGTTGAACGCTGCATGGGATGCCATTTGATCGTCGCAGCCCAGACCGAGGGGGTTCAGACCCTCAATGGCTATTGGCAGCGGGGAGAGCCCATTCCCTGGATCAAGGTGAACGTTTTACCCCGTTTTGTTCACTTCAATCATGAAGCCCATATCCGCGCACAGGTGGATTGCGCAGAGTGTCACGGCAAGGTGGAAACCATGTCCAAGGTTGCTCGGGTCGCCAGCCTGGAAATGGGGTGGTGCCTGGAGTGCCATCGCCAGGAGGAAGCATCGGTGGATTGCCTGACCTGTCACTATTAAAGGTGTCTCTGGACTAAGATGATCAAACGGCGAGATTTCTTGAAGACTGTGGGAATTAGCGGTTCCGCTGCCCTGCTGGATGCCTGCACGGGGGAAAACAGTGAAAAGCTGGTTCCCTACCTGGTTCCACCGGAAGACATCGTCCCCGGAATTCCCGCCTACTACACCACCAGTTGCCGCGAGTGTCCCGCCGGCTGCGGCATGCTGGCCAAAACACGAGAAGGCCGGGTAATCAAAGTCGAAGGCAATCCCCGCCATCCCGTGGGTAAGGGAAAGCTTTGCATCCGTGGGCAGGCTTCCGTTCAGTCCCTTTACAACCCGGATCGCTTCCGAGGCCCTCTGCGACGCAACCAACAGGGCGAACTCGAGCCCATCGAGTGGGATCAGGCCGAAGAATTACTGAGATCCCGTCTGGCGGCACTTCTGACCGAAGATGCCGAGCAGCAAGCCGCCTGGCTGGGTCGTCTGTTGACCGGCTCCATGGAAGGACTGGTTCGCCAGTGGCTTCAGTCACTGGGGTCGGAGCGCCTTCTTTTTTATGAAACCTTCCAGTACGAAGCCCTCCGCCGAGCCGCTGAAATTGCTTTTGGCCGGCGGGAACTTCCCCAGTATCATCTTCAGGAAGCACAGTTTCTCATTTCCTTTGGAGCCGACTTTCTGGAAACCTGGCGCTCCAATGTGGAATTCACCCGTGATTTCCACCAGATGCGCAGCGCCCGGCCCACGGCTGCTCCCGACAATTTCGTCTACATCGGATCGCGCCTCTCCCTGACCGGCTCCAATGCCGACTGGTGGATTCCCCTGCGGCCCGGCACTGAAGCTCAGCTGGCTCTCTCGATAGCCCATTCGATTCTCCAACAGGAACTGGCCGTCGACACCATGGCCAGCCAGGAGTGGATTCGATCCCTTCTCATCCCCTACTCACCCGAGTCGACCCGCGCCTCGACAGGCGTCGAGGTTTCCACGGTTAACGAAATGGCGCGGCGGCTTTGCGAAAACTCTCCCTCCCTGGCACTGGGAGGAGGAATCAGTTCCTCGGGAGAACAGGCGGTCTCCCTGGAATTGGCCGTGTTGCTTCTCAACGCCCTGGCCGGAAACGTGGGAAGGACCCTCCGCTTCGGCTCGTCTTCCGCTCTGGATCAACTCGCCAGCTATCAGGAAATTCTCGACTTGGCCCAGGAAATGAACGAGGGCAAGATCCAGATCCTCTTTCTTCATCATGGCGATCCAGTCTTTACTCTGCCGACAAACTCCGGCTTTGCCCAGGCACTCGACAATGTCCCATTTGTGGTCAGTTTCTCCAGTCTTCCCGACCAAACCACAGCCCATGCCGATCTGGTTCTTCCTGACCATCACTTCCTGGAAAGCTGGGGAGACCACTCTCCACGATCGGGTGTTCACACTATCCAGCAACCCGCCATGCAGCCCGTCTTTGATACCCGGACAACCGCTGATGTGCTTTTGCGCACCGCTCAGGGAATGGATCAGCTGGCGTCGCAGTTTACCGAGTCCGACTATTCCGAGAGACTCTACGCTTATTGGGATTCCACCCTGAGGGAACCTCTCAGCCAGGAGACCTCCTGGGAGGAGTTCTGGCCCGAAGTTCTCACAAGCGGCGGTCACTTCGAGGAGATGCCGAACCTGGAAGTTGAACTGCAGAACATTTCCGAACAGCTGCAGACGACCGAGGAAACGCTGGTCGGACCGGAGGATGGCAAGAGCCTGCTTCTTTATCCCTCTCCTTATTTTTTTGACGGCCGCAATGCCAACAATCCCTGGCTCCATGAGATTCCCGACCCCACCACTCAACTGGTCTGGGACAGCTGGGTAGAGGTCCATCCCGAAACGGCTCGGGAACTGACCCTGGAAGAGGGCGATGTGGTGGAACTGACCTCTCCCTACGGGACTCTGACGGCACCGGTACACCTTTATGACGGCCTGCACCCGGATGCGGTGGCCATCCCACTGGGTCGGGGCAAGTCGGGTGATCTGCGCTACGCCTCGGGCAAGGGCGAGAATCCGATGCAAATGATTTCCCCGGAAGCCGCCGCCGACTCGGGTTCCGTCCTGTGGCGCTCGGTACGGGTGAACATCACCAAAACCGGCGAGCGACACCCTCTTGTTTCCCTGCAATCTGAGGGCGGAGAGCGGCCCGAAGATGCCCTGGTAGCCATCGACACGGTGGAAGTCCCTGCGGCGGCCGAGCGGATTCGACCCAGCCAGCTGGAGGAGCCGGAGGCCCCATCCGAGGAGCATGGGCCGGTCGATTATTACCCTCCCCACGAGCATCCCGATCACCAGTGGAGCATATCCATTGACCTGGATGCCTGCACCGGATGCAATGCCTGTGCCGCGGCCTGTTACGCCGAGAACAATGTTCCCGTGGTGGGCAGGGAACTCTGTGCCCATGGGCGCGAGATGTCGTGGCTGCGCATCGAGCGGCATCAGGAACCCCTGATCCAGGTAACCGATGTGGTTTCTCCCGACCGGGTCTCCCTTCCCGTGCTCTGCCAGCATTGCCATAACGCCCCTTGTGAGCCCGTTTGTCCCGTCTTTGCCACCTACCACAACCCGGAAGGACTCAACGCCCAGGTTTACGCCCGTTGTGTCGGGACCCGCTACTGCTCCAACAACTGCCCCTACAAAGTACGCCGCTTCAACTGGGAGACCTTCACCCTTGATGAACCCCTCGAGTTGCAGCTCAATCCTGATGTCACGACCCGGACGGCAGGGGTGATGGAAAAGTGCACTTTTTGTGTTCAGCGTATTCAGGAGAGCAAAAACCGTGCCCGTCGCGAGGACCGCGACCTGCATGATGGGGATGTCACTCCCGCCTGCGCTCAAACCTGTCCGGCGGACGCTATCATTTTCGGTGACCTCAAAGATTCCGATAGTCGCATCTCGCGGATGGCGGAGCATCCCCGAGGCTATCACATGCTCGAACAGCTCAATACGCGTCCGGCCGTGACCTATCTGAAGAAACTGGTACCGGAGAAACCTTTCACCGAGGAATAAATGTTGGATCAGGAATCCATCCAATCTAAGGCAGTCCGCTTCGAGAAGGTCAACCGGGATGTTCTGCGCACCTTGCAGCCGGGGGCTTGGTACTTTGCCCTGCTGGCCTTCTGCCTGATGGTGATTGCGCTGGGGGTGTGGGCCTGGAGCCGGCAGGTCGTGCAGGGGCTGGGAGTCACCGGGCTCCGGCATCCCGTCATGTGGGGAGCCTATATCACGACCTTTGTTTTCTGGGTGGGAATTGCCCATTCCGGCACCCTGATTTCCGCCATTCTTTTTCTATTTCGGGCCAGCTGGCGAGCCTCCATATCCCGTGCCGCGGAGGCCATGACGGTTTTCGCCGTCATGACGGCCGGCCTGTTTCCGATCATTCACCTGGGACGTCCCTGGCTCTTTTACTGGCTCCTTCCCTACCCCAACCAACGCACCTTGTGGGTCAACTTCCGCTCCCCTCTGATCTGGGATGTTTTTGCGGTCGGAACCTACTTCACGGTCAGCGCGGTCTTCTTCTATGTGGGACTGGTGCCGGACCTGGCCGTACTGCGTGACAATTCAACCGGATGGAAGCGGCGCATCTTTGCAGTGGCCTCGCTGGGATGGTCGGGAAGCGGACGCGAGTGGAAGCATTTCTCAAGCGCCTACCTCTTTTTGGCGGCCCTGGCCACTCCTCTGGTGATATCCGTCCACAGCGTTGTCTCCTGGGATTTCGCCGTGGCAGTCGTTCCCGGCTGGCATAGCACCATTTTTGCTCCCTACTTCGTGGCCGGTGCCATCTTTTCCGGCCTGGCGATGGTCCTGACGATCCTTATCCCGGCACGGGCCATTTTGAACCTTAAGGAATACATCACGGTAGGTCACCTGGAGAAAGTAGCCCAGTTGATCATTGTCTCTTCCCTGATCGTTTCCTATGCCTACCTGACCGAATTTTTCTTCGCCTGGTACAGCGAAAATCCCTACGAGCAGACGGTCTTTCTCTCTCGAGCCGTGGGAGACTTCGCGCCCTTGTTCTGGCTCATGGTCCTGTGCAACTGCCTGGCTCCATTGCTTTTCTTTTTCAAGGCCCTGCGCCGTAATACGGTGGTTCTTTTCGCCGTTTCTCTTTTGATCAACGTGGGAATGTGGACCGAACGGTTCGTCATCATTGCCGGGTCGCTGGCCAGGGAATACGCCAGAGCCTCCTGGGACACCTACAGTCCCAGCGGGGTGGAATGGACCATTTTGCTGGCCAGTGCCGCCTGGTTTGCCTTTTGGTTTTTACTGTTCATCAGACACCTGCCCGCCCTCCCCCTGGCTGAAGTCAAGGAGTCTATACACCACGCGGCCCATGATTCCTCACCTCTCCCGCAGGAGGTCAAAACATGAAGGGGGTGCTGGGCATTTTCGAGGATCGGGAAAATCTGGTGCGAGCACTCAAGGAAGCCCCTAGCCAAGGCTGGAAGCAGCTGGAAGCCTTTTTACCCTATCCGGACCAGGAAATATACGAGCTGGTCGAACCAGGCAAAAGTCCGGTGCGCTGGATGACCCTTTTAGGAGGTATCACGGGCGGAATCTGCGGATTGGCCCTGACCATCTGGACCACCATCCAGTGGCCCCTGCTGATTACGGGCGGAAAGCCACTGATCTCGCTTCCACCTTTTCTGATCATCGTCTTCGAGTTGACGATTCTTTTCGGGGCGCTGGCCACCGTAGCGGGTTTTCTCTACTGGGGTGTCCTGCGGCGACTGTTCAGATCCCTGCCCTATGATTCCCGTTTCAGTCAGGGTCACTTTGGCCTCTGGATTGAATGTTCTGAAGGGGAGACCCAACAGGTGATTGAATGGATCAAAAAAACCGGAGCAACCGAATGGAAAGAGCATTGAGAATCCCGGCAGGCATGACCCTCTTTGGCCTGGCCGTGCTGCTTGGTCTCCATGGTTGTCAATCCGACATGGCGGAACAGCCGTCGTCGCCGCCCTATGCAGGTCCCCGGGCGCCCGTCGAAGGGACGCTTCCCACTCATGGTCGATTTCCCCTGGATCGTTCCCAGTTGGCAGCCCTTTACCCGGTCAATCCACTGGCTTCATCCGAGCAGGCGGTAGAGGCGGGAAGGCAGGAATTCTCCGTTTATTGCGCACCCTGTCATGGCTCAACCGGAAAAGGAGACGGCCCCGTGGCGGCCAAATTCATTCCACCCACTGACCTGGCCAGCCCTTTCATTCAGGAGAACACGGACGGATGGTTCTATGGCACCATTCGAAACGGAGTCCGGCTCATGCCACGCTATGCGACCGAACTCACTGCAGAGCAGTCCTGGCAGATCGTCACTTTCATACGAACCTTCAAGGAAGAATGAAAACCTGCCATGGCTGAGAGTCGCCTCAATCTCAAGGAACTGAAGAGATCAACCGTCTCTTCCCTGCTGGTCGTCGCCGGGGTGGGGACAGTGGCCTTCGGAATCGGGTTGCTGATTGACCCGGAACATGCCTGGAAGGTCTTTTTGGTCAACTTTCTCCTGTGGACTGGAATCTCGGTGGCCGGTCCGGTTTTTTCCGCCATCTTTGAAATCACCAATGCCCACTGGGCCCGCTCCCAGGTTCGGGAGGTGGCCGAGAGTCTGGCCGGATTCCTGCCCCTGTCGCTGTTTCTCTATCTGCTTCTGGCGGTCGGTGGCGCAGGGTCGCTGTACCCCTGGATCGCCGATCCTCCCGAGGCGAGAGCCGGGTGGTTTTCCTGGACCTTCTTTGTCCTTCGCGGAGGTACGGCTTTGATTCTTCTCACCCTCGTGGCTGGGAAATTTCTATTGGATTCACGTCAAAGCCGCGCTCGCGTTGATTCCCGGCCGCGGCATCTGAGGACCCTGGCCGTTTCCACCATCCTGATTTACGTTACTGTCTTCAGTCTTCTGGCCATCGATCTGATCATGTCGATGGATCCCGGCTGGGTCAGCACGCTGTTCCCGGCTTATTTTTTCATGGGCAACCTCTACGCAGGAATTGCCATGATCGTCCTCATGAGTTTCTTCTGGCGTCGCTGGACCGGGTTGGACGATTGGTTCAGCCAGGCCATCGCCCATGATCTGGGGAAAATTCTCTTTGGTTTTTGTCTGCTGTGGACCTATCTCATGTGGTCACAGTTTCTGGTTATCTGGTACGGCAACCTTCCCGAGGAACTGGGCTTTCTGGTGTTGCGCACCACCGGAAGCTGGGCCTCCCTGGCCTGGGTGGTGCTGGGTCTCTGCTTCCTGGCACCCTTTATGTTTCTGCTCACCCGTCGCATGAAGCAGCCCCATCTGTTGCCGCTTGTCGCGGTGGTGGTACTGGTGGGCATGTGGCTGGAACGATACCTGCTGGTGGTCCCCTCCAAAGAGCACGGCCTGGGCTTCGTTGGGTTCGATCTGTTTATCTCAGCCGGTTTTTTGGCCCTGTTTCTTCTCTCCCAGGCCTACTTCAGCAAGCAGCTGGAAGAGGGGTAGGGGGCGGTAGTCGTGCTTTCGTGCATTCGTCCGCTTCGCGGACGGGTGCTGTGGTGCGGCAAGGTCTTTTAACGGCCGTTCACCACACAACCCATAAAAGTGGGCGTAGACCTGCTGATTGGCTAGTAGGGGGGCGCACGGCCCCGTGCGCCCGTCTTGGCTTCACCGTTCTTGTTTTGGTCGCGCGGCCGTGGGGCCCGACAACAGGCTGCAAGATCGTGCCCCAATGGAACGTGGAACGCCCTGGTCGTCGTTTTTTCTAAAAACGACCTCGACACCGAAAACGACCCCGTGGGTTATACTAGCCCGGATTATGCCTAATCATCAGAGGGTGCTCGACCTGCTGGAAAGGGAAAACAATGCGGCCGTTGCCATCACCGGCACGGGGCGCCAACCCCTTACCTATTCCGACCTGAAGGGGCAGATTGAAAAAACCATCAGCCAGCTCAACCAGCTGGGCGTCGGGCGCAATGACCCGGTGGCCATCGTTTTGCCCAATGGGCCCGAGATGGCGGCGGCCTTT
>JAYZBY010000088.1:0-3820 GCA_036338555.1 Acidobacteriota bacterium
CTCTCCATTGAGGATTATCTCAAGTTTCTCAGTCATATATAAGAGAACAATAAAACAATAGCGCGATAGAAGAAAGTGGGGTAATTCGTCATCAGCGTCAGCTACCCTTCTTCCGTGAAGAGGAAGATGTTCCGCAAAAAAGGTTTCGCCATCCTATTTGCTTGCTTTTTCCCGTGTTGGATACTTCTGGGGGCCCAGGATTCCAAGCCTTGGAACGTCATCCTCATCACGGTCGACACCCTGCGAACGGATCATCTGGAACCCTATGGATACACACAAATTCGCACTCCCCATATCAGCAGGTTGGCTCAACGAGGAGCGGTTTTCGAGCATGTCATTGCCTCCTCGCCACTGACCCTGCCTTCCCATGCCTCCATCTTGACGGGCACTTCCCCCTTCTACCATGGAGTTCAAGACAATGTGGGCTTTATCCTCTCAGAAGATCAAATTGTACGTCTTCAGCAAGAATGGGACAATTCGGCTTCCAAGTTAAGAGACAGTCTGAGCCGATACTGATCGGGCTAGTTCAATGCTGACGGCAAAGCCATCGAACGACCCAACACTCCGGTATTTGGAAACAAACTCAACAACTCTCCGGGCACATCCGAGTTTATCGATGGGGTGCTCCAGTCCGAAGATTTTCCGAGTCCTGAACCCGGCACCAGCGGGAATCTGGGCAAGAACACGTTCACGGGGCCCGCTTTCTGGAGCATGGATTTTTCACTGTTCAAGAACTTCCCGATTCCGGTCACCGAGGACACCATGCTGCAGTTCCGAGCAGAGTTCTTCAACCTCTTCAATCGGGTCAATCTTTTTCTTCCACAAGTCGATCTGGACAGCAGCCTGTTCGGGAGGTCCAACACGGCCTTCGATCCGCGAGAGATCCAGTTCGCTCTCAAATTCATCTTCTAGGCTGGCCAGGTCGCGTACTCGTTCTTTCGTTCGGATTATGTCCGACCTCGCTGTGGGAGCACGGCCGTGCTCCCCTCCCGGTCACGGCTCATCTGGCGGTGGGCTCCAAGGCGGCAACCCTGGTGGCACTGGTGCGCATCCTCTTCCAGGCTCTACCCGAACTGAGCCCCGAGTGGCAGGTTCTCTTGTGGTTGTCAGCCGTCCTGACCATGTCGATCGGAAACATCGCCGCCTTGACGCAGACCAACATCAAGCGAATGCTGGCATATTCCTCCATCGCTCACGCCGGATATCTCCTGCTGGGACTCACCGCACACAATGAACTCGGAACCCAGGGCATTCTCTTCTACCTGGTGGCCTATGCCCTGATGACGATCGGAACCTTTACGGTGGTTCAGATTGTGGGGCGTCGCAACGAACAGTACATCCAGATTGAAGACTACCGTGGCCTTGGCTACCGATACCCGTTTCTGGGCATAACCCTTTCGGTCTTCCTGATCTCTCTGGCTGGAATCCCGGCCACGGCCGGATTCATGGGCAAGTTCTTTCTGTTTGCCGCCGCCCTCGAAAGTGAGCTGTACGGGCTGGTCTTTCTGGCTATCCTTGCCTCCGCAATTGGCATTTACTACTACTTGAGGGTTATCGTATTAATGTACATGGGTGAGTTCCATGAGGAGACGGGAACCCTGATCACGATCCCTTTATCCCTGCGCATTGTAATTGCCATTTTGGTATTGGGAACGCTCTATCTGGGAATTTTACCCGGAACTTTTCTCCATCTAGCCAGTGAGGCGGTGAGCTTTTGAAGGAAGCAAAAAGGAAACTGGAAGCAGAAATCAAGAAACTGGACCGAGAGCTGAAGGACGAGCTCCCGAAGGCCCTGACCAAGGCATTGGAGCTGGGTGATTTACGTGAAAATGCCGAGTATCAGACCGCCAAGGAACGGCAGTCCTTCGTCCAGGCGCGCCTGGGACAGCTTCGCGAACGGCTTGCTAAGCTCTCCCTGGTCGATCTCAGCAAGATTCCCACCGACAAGATCTCCTATGGCTCAACCGTGGTCGTTGTGGACCTGGACTCGGACAGGAAAATCACCTATCGACTGGTCAGCAGCGAAGAATCCGACGTGAGCAAGGGATGGATCTCCACCGTTTCGCCCATCGGGAAAAGTCTCATGGGACACGAAGCAGGCGATGAAGTTCAGATTCGGACTCCCGGGGGCGAGAAAAACTACGAGATCATCAGCCTCAAGACCCTGTACGAGGGAGGATAGGCGGTAGGAGGAAGCTGACCCCTGACCCCAAACCCTGACAAAAGATTGTGATTACCGGCCTCTGACGGAAAATTTGAAGTCCTAAATCCGAAATCCTAATCGGAATCTTTTTCGAATTTAGGACTTCGGATTTCGGATTTTCTGCCAGGGTGTAGCGTCCTTCCAGAATCGGCGCACTGAGGCGCCTCCCACACTCCGTACACCTAAAACATGAAACCTGGAACTTGGAACGCGCTGGTCGGAAACCAGCGTCCAGCCTACTGGTAAAGGCGGGAGCCGGCGGGAAAGTGGTCTCCTAGTTTTTCCTTCAGGATCAGGTGCTTCCCGAAGATTTCCCGCACCATGTTGGTCGCCATTGTGCTACCGTCGCGTGACTCAATCATGATGGCCGTGCCCACGGTGCCGGGAGAACTCCATTCCACCACGAGATCGGTTTCCCCTGCCTCCGCACCAAGAGCCAGAACCCCCACTTGTTGCGACTGTTGAGCCCACAGCAAGACCCCACTCAGGCCCACCAGGAGTAGAACCCAAACAACAACAAACCTTTTCATACCTAAAATCATACTCGAAGAGCCTGAAAGGAAAGGGATGTTCGAAATCCGGATGGATCCACCCGAGGGGGATAATTACCCGGATCTGAGGCTAGCCCGGATGATGCATAGGTTTTCTTCGTTCCTCAGATGAAGGCGGGCGGCACTGCAGTAGACAATTTATGTATCATCCGGGCTAATCCACCCTCTTGACCAACAAGAACCTCTGGCCCTCCAGGCTGTCCCAGTTGGCCCGGGAGCCGGGGCTGCTGACAAAATCGCCCTCGAACAAAACTCGCGGAGTCCCGATCCTCAAAGTGGGATTGGTGGTGACCTCTACCGCCATCCGCTGGTTCCCATTGCGGTAGAACAACTCCGGGCTCCCCAGCGGCCAGAGCACCTCAACCCCTCCCTGGGTGGTGATCTGCCGCATGGGATCCGAGTCGGGAAAGGCCCGGATCACGATCTCATATCGGCCCGTCTCCTTGGAGGTGTGAACCATCCAGCGTCCATCCTCCGAAAAACCAATCCCTCCCTCCAGGTGAGGCGTCCTGAGAAAAGGCCAGGGCGTTCGGTCTCCCTCGAGCGGAAGCATCCAGACATCCCGATAGGTTTCCGGATGGATCTCATAAAAGGACAAAGTTTTACCATCGGGGGTAAATTTCTGGGGACCATGATTATGTTTCCCAAAAGTCAGGCGCTCCGCCTCCCCGCTCCCATCTGAAGCCTTCCAGAACACGTCGTGATCGGCAAAGAATCCTGAAGGAACCTCCTGGTGCCGGTCGGAACTGAAAAGGATCCGCTGCCCATCGGGACTCCACAGCGGAAATCGATTGCCGCCTTCATGGGTCACCTGTCTCAGATCGCCTGTCGATATATCAACGATCCAGATATCCGGTTTGTCCAGGTGCACCTCCACTGCTAATTGCCGACCATCGGGTGAAAGCCGTGGCAGATAATAGTGCCGAATCGGAGTGGACAGCAGTTCTTCCTTCCCCTGGCGATCGACCCACACCAGTTGTCGCCGCTCCAACTTGGGCGCCCTCGCAGGAACGACCTCGGTGACCAGAGGCTTGAAAGCCAGATCGTTTCTCTTGAGACCTGGTGA
>JAYZBY010000089.1:0-15525 GCA_036338555.1 Acidobacteriota bacterium
GAAAGGTCCCAATCGGGGTCTTCTGCCCAAACCTTCGGGCGATGATACCATCCAGAAGATCGGTCACACCGGCCAGCAGAAAAACTGCAAGCGCACCCCCCAGATGCCTCTCTATAACCAGAAATACGAAGAAAGGTACAAACACCATACGCAGTATGGTGAGTTGATTCGCTGAAACCATGGAGTCCACTTCACCTTTATCCTAGTTCATCTACGGACATGAGTATCCTTCCATGCGCCCGGATTTGGCATAAATTCTCTACTGCATCACCGCCATCATCCGGCCTGACTTTGTTGCGCTCGTTCGGCCTCCTCAGCGTACCACAACCGTACACTTGCGGGGGCCTCGGTCGCGCGCCTTGCCAGGCCTGCGCTTGCGGCGCTTCGTGACGCCGCCTTCATCTGAGGAACGAAGAGAACCTATGCACGAATCCGGGCTACCCCTGCGGGTCATGGGAGGAGCGCTGGAGGACGGGCGCACGGACCGTACGCCGCCCCCTAAACTTCTTATCTACGCCGGACCGTTCTGAGCTTCCCGGGACGGGTAGTCGGCCAAGTACCTCGCGACCGCACAAGAGGGGATAATCGTTCTGATTTTACGGAATCGATCTCTGTTCTGGTGGGGAGGGACAGCTCCCCGACACACCAGAGAACCTACTCTGGATCTCGAAGATATTTGAAACCAGGAACTCTCAGATCTCTTTGGCACGCTACGTGTGGATCTCAAAGGAACGAATTGACGTGGTGATGGCCTAAGCACCCGCACGTGACGGCCACTTTGGTTAGGAGTCCTCAACCCTGGCGGCAAGCCAGGCCTCAGCAGGTGGTTTCGCTCGGAAACATCTTTCCTTGGGGTGATCCTTTTTCTTCGAAAATCACGATCATCAATAAGCGTCAACCCCCGTTGCCTGTGAGGTCTTCTCTGGTCGTGGATCGAATCCCGACTCCTGGGTCCCCTGGGTGCCCACCCCATGTAGCCCCCTCCAAAATAGAAATTCACCAGCGCCGGTTGCCAACGATAAAAACTCCCGGGCACCCAGCACCAGCGCGAATAAAGGAAAACATACACCCAGTTCCCATAGTGGTAAGGCAACCACCCCCAGGGTTCATCGCTAATCCATACCAGGCGGTCGAAGGGATCCTTTCCCCAACGCCCTCTTTGATAGGGAATCCACTCCGACTTCTCATGGGTCCACCAAACCCGGCCATAGGAGGACACATAACCCCACTGACCGTAACGATTCAGATCACGGCTGCCCGCATAACGCGAGTCGGGTCTGGAGGATGAAGGACTCCGGGCATGTCGCAGCGCATCTCTCAGATCACTCCATTCGTCGAACCAGTCGCGCTCGGCACTCCCGTAAAAGCGAGTCCAGGGTTGACCTGAAGTCCTGACCATCCAGGCGTCTCCTTTCCGGATGCTGATGCTCACTGCTCCCTGAACTGTTTGAGCAACTCCCTTTCGGACTCGAATGGTGGTTTCACCGCTTTCCGACAAATTGAAACGAGAGACACCCTCGTACTTTAGATCCGTGGTGGTCACGGATGAGACAATTCTAAAGGAAGTCCCGCCTTCTTTATGAACAATAAGATCGCCTGAGAGCAACTGTAAAATCACCTTCTTTGAGGACGATTTCTCAAGGATCACCCCGGTCCTTGAGCCTAGTCTCACCACGGTTTCGTCATTCAATTCGATCTCAACACGGGAGTTCCTCTCTGAGAGGATGCGCTCACCTTCCCAGATAGGAAAGTTTCGCTCCAGCAACTCCTATTCGGAATTCCCCTCATGGGCAACTGCAACCGTTCCATCGACATAACTTATCCGGAAAGGATGCTGGTTCTCCGCCACCAGCAAGGTGGAAAAAAGGCACAGAAACCCAACCAGGAAGGTTATTTTAACAAGGGAGTAGCAGCCATTCATTGTTCTCACCCTCCGAACAAGGTTTCAATGATCGTTGGCAAGGACCAATATAGCATCGGCTAGTGCGGGCTAGACAGGGGTCTGCCCCAGGCAGGCTTCAACGTCTTCAAGAGTGGACAGCTTCAGCACTTCGATCAGCATCTCTCGAGATTGATGGTAGGATATTTTCCTCAAACGCTGCTTGATTTCAGGGATGGCGTAGGCATTCATCGATAGATGACGGAATCCCATCCCGACCAGCAGGGTGGCGTAGATGGGATGGGAAGCGATCTCGCCGCAGACCAGGGCCATCAAGTCCTCCTGTGCCGCGACCTGCGCCACTCGTCGAAGACTTCTCAAGACAGCGGGATGCAACGGGGTGAACAGGTGAGCCAATCGATCTTCGGACCTCCCGGCAGCCAAGGTATATTGGATCAGATCATTGGTCCCCACAGCAAAAAAGTCGGAATGGGTGCACAGCGATTCCAGCAAAATCACCGCGGAGGGAACCTCCACCATGACCCCGATCTGAATTTCCTCGTTTATGGCAGTCCCCTCACGCAAAAGTTCCCTCTGGATGGCTTTGATGAGTTTCCTACCCTCAACCACTTCCTCAACGCTAGACACCATGGGAAACACGATTTTCAAATTCCCGAAGACACTGGCTCTCAAAATGGCCCGAATCTGAGTCTTGTAGATCTCCGGATGTCTCAGACTCATGCGAATACCTCGAACACCCAACCCACCTTCGTCACCTCCCAGTAGCCGGGAGAAATAGGGATGTCTTTCGTTTCCGAGATCCAGCGTTCTGATCACCGCTGGACGATCCTTCACAGCCCGGGCCAAACGCTTGTAGATCCGGAACTGTTTCTCCTCACTGACCGGACCGCTCTTTTCCTGCATATAGACATATTCGGACCGAAACAACCCGACCCCTTCACCACCCAGCCGGAGCTCGTAGGGAACCTCACTAGCGATCTCCGAATTGGCGTAAACAGAAATCTGTCGTCCATCGCTGGTGACACAGGGCCCGGTATCACCGGCGAGGCTGAGTCGACGTTTGTTCTCTCTTCTGATCCGAGCGCGACAAATCCTGATTTCCTGACGCCCGGGACTGACCTGTCCCGTTCCCCGGGCGCCATCCACGATCACGGTATCGCCGGTGCGAACCAACTCCTGGGTGTTCTTGAGACCTGAAACGACCGGAATATGATAGGAACGAGCGATTATGATGCCGTGGGAAGTGGGTCCGCCCCTTCTCGCTATAAGACCTTTCACCTGATCTATCGAGTAGTCGGCCAGCAGAGATAGACTCACTTCCGGAACGACCAGAATCAGTTCTTCCGGCAGACCATCGTGATTCTGAGGATTGAGTTTCATGAGGTTGGCAATCACGCGTTCGACCACCTCCTCGACATCCGAGCCCCGTTCCCGAAAAAAGGGGTCATCCAGAGAACGATACACGGAGAGCCAGTTTTCAGCGGTTTCGCGGATCGCTTGCTCCGGACTGTATCGATCTTCCTGAATCCTCTTTTCGACTTCCTCCAGCAACTGCCTATCTTCCAGGATCAGCAAATGCGCATCGATGATGTAGGATTGCTCTTTCCCCAGTTCATTTTCAAACTTCCTCTTAACCCGCCGGAGCTGTCGGTAAGACCTTTCGATGGCAGAATGAAATCGCTTGAGCTCTTTGGAGACTTCCCTGGAGGCGATCCGGGTCCGGTGAAAGGCGACCGTTGGCCGCTCAACCGTGTAGGCCGTACCGACGGCAACTCCGGGGGAAAGCCCCCTTCCGGACAACTGCCGTGAAGCGTCATTATTCATCGCCTCTATCGATCCTCGCCAAATCGATTTTCGACCAATTCCACCAGGGCTTCCGTAGCCTCCACCTCGTCACTGCCGTCGATGACCAACTCCAGTTCGGTTCCTTTGGACGCGGCCAACAGCAAAATACCCAGAATGCTTTTAGCGTCCACCTGTATTTGGCCATTGAGTCGCGACAACTTGATATCCGATTCGAACCCGGAGGCGAGTTTCACCAACTGAGCGGCGGCCCGTGCGTGCAGGCCCAACTCACTTTTGATTCGAAGGGTAGTCCGAATCATTCTCCTAAAAGTTCGCTGGCAATCGAAATGTGTTTTTGACCCTGCTGCTTCACGCGGGTGACGAGTTCTAAAAGCGAGTCGTTGGGGGCCTGATTCGCAACTTTGATAATCATTGGCAAATTGACACCAGTCACGATCTCCAAATCGCCTTTCTTCAACAGGGGCAAGGCCAGGTTGGAGGGAGTCCCGCCAAACATATCGGTCAGAATGATCACTCCCTTCCCGGTGTCAACTTTTTGAACCGCCACCTCAATTTTTCTTTGAGACTCCGCGACATCGTCATTCCAACCAATCGAGACGGCAACAATCGACAGGGTCTCCCCGACAATGGTCTCCGCTGCCGCAACGAGTTCCTGGCCAAGCTGACCGTGGGTAACGACCAGACCACCCACTAAAGCATCCTGAGTCATTCGTTACGTAGGTCTCGATGCAACAGATTCACCTTTTGGCCTACCTGCTCCAGGCGTTTTCTCAATTCATTGACCACCATGACCGAACGGTGCCTTCCACCGGTACAACCTACGGAAATGGTTAAGTATTGCTTGCCTTCCCGGGAGTATTTAGGGATTAAATAGTCTAGCATATCGTGAATTTTTCCCAGGATTTCCCCGGTTTCCGAATGTTTCAGCATATAAGTAACCACCTCCTCGTCGTTGCCGGTTTTCTCCTTGAGGTCAGGTTCAAAATGAGGGTTGGGAAGAAATCTTACGTCGAAAACCAACTCCGAATTGTAGGGAAGTCCGTGCTTGAAACCAAAGCTCACCAGTGAAACATTCAGCGTATCTTCCTGGCCGACCTCCTGGAAATCCCGGTAGATCAGATTCCGAAGATCGTGGACCGAAAACTCACTGGTATCAACGACGCGATCTGCCACCGAACGAATCCCAGCCAACTCTTTCCGTTCCAACCGAATTCCCTCGAGCAAAGACTGGTCATGGCCCAACGGATGAACACGTCTAGTTTCACTGTACCTGCGCGCCAAAACCTCGTTGGGAGCATCAAAGAAAATGACAGTCGCCCGACTGGATAGCTGTTCGATCTCATTAAAGAGCGCCTCAAACCCGGTCAGAGATTGTCCCAACCGAATGTCGATGACCATCGCCAACCGCCGGATCTCACCTCCCGATGCCATGGACATCTCAACTAGGCGGGCAATCAAAGAGGTGGGTAGGTTATCCACACAAAAGTATCCCAAATCCTCGAAGGCCTTAAAAGCTGTATGCTTCCCCGAACCGCTCATCCCCGTCAGGATGACTAAAGACTCCAGCTGGTTAGGGTCGTTTACACGCGCCATACGTCCTCGGAAGAGGATTTCAAGCGAGTTTCCAACCTCCTGAAAAAGTCGCTTGCAGGGCTATATCCCTGACTTTTGAGCATCTGAATCCGCACCGCCACTTCCACCAGGGTAGCCAGATTCCGGCCCGAGGCCACAGGCATGGTAATCAGAGGTACCGGCACATCAAGTAAAGAATAGCTCCGTTCCTCCAGACCCAACCGGTCATACTCCTTTCCGGAATCCCAGCGCACCAGGTCGATGGCCAGATCCAGTATCTTCTTGGGGCTCACCACTGAAACGCCAAATAGTTCCTTGATATCGATAATTCCCAGACCGCGCAATTCCATGTAAAACTGAAAGTCGGTAGGACCCGAACCCAAAACCCGATCTGCCCCAAACTTCCTGATCACGACCAGGTCATCGCTTACCAAACGATGCCCTCGAAGGATCAAATCCAATCCACACTCACTTTTGCCGATCCCCGAGGGACCCAGAAGGAGCACTCCCAGCCCAAAAACTTCCATCAAGACTCCATGAACCGTCGTTGTGGGGGC
Organism: Acidobacteriota bacterium; assembly: GCA_036338555.1. Taxonomy (GTDB): domain Bacteria; phylum Acidobacteriota; class UBA6911; order RPQK01; family JADFOI01; genus JAPYTY01. Next base: position 5,836 of record JAYZBY010000089.1, read on the forward strand.
CAGCTGTTCTTCCAGGAAAGCTGGGATTTCCCTGATGACGACGGAACTGAGAATATCGGTCTGGAAAATCGGGACGTGGAATTGATCGCAGTTATCCAGCAGTGCCTTGGGCGGCCGTAGGTTACCAGTAATCACCAGGCAGGACAGACTGTGGGTAAAGATCCGTTTGATAGCGGACTGTCGATCCGCTCGGCTGAGGGTCCTCAGATAGTTGCTCTCGGTTTGGCCCACCAACTGAACCATCCCGTCATCCAGGTAATCCACGTAGCCGGCGAACGCGAGGCCGAGCCGCTGAATTCGAGGAGAATTAATCTTATTGTCCAGCCCGTCAGCTCCTGCCAGCAGCTTGAGCTTGAGCCGCTGCTCAGGCACTTGCTCCAACACCCTGACGCTGGTGATGGGTGTCTGAGGTTTTTCTTCAGAGGCCATAGACGAGAAGGCTCAGAATAGGGTCCCCTCAAAAGAGCACAACCATTTTACGCTCGCGGGAACCTGGAATGTTCAGTTGATCCCGATACTTGGCCACGGTTCTGCGAGTAATCTTGATCCCCTGATCGATTAACAAATTCGCGATCCGTTGATCCGAAAACGGCTTCTTATTACTTTCGTTGGCAATAATTCCCTTAATCGTCTCCTTTACCTGGACCACAGAAAGAATTTTTCCATCGGCACTTTCGATTCCACTGGTAAAGAACTTTCTTAGCTCTATGACACCTTGGGGAGTGTGCGCATGTTTGTTGGCCACAACCCGGCTAAGGGTAGAGGAATGCACACCCAGTTCTTCCGCCACATCCTTGATCAACATGGGTTTCAAATGGGTCATCCCATTGTCCAGAAAATCCCGCTGCCGATTCACAATAGCTTCGCAGGCTCGATAGATGGTCTGCTGGCGCTGATCAACACTCTTTAACAGCTCCATGGCTGAACGAAAACGTTCCCGCACGAAACTCTTGATGTCCTTCGAAACATTTTTCTGCTTGAGAAGTTCCCGATAAGATCGACTCAGACATAATTTGGGCAACCCGTCATCGTTGAGGGCGATCTCATAGTCGCCCTCCATCTTATAAATATGAACGTCAGGCTGGATGTAGGTGGCGCCCTGAGAGCTGTACCTTTCTCCCGGTTTCGGGGAGAAACCCCTGAGGGTCTCCATCGCTGCGGCCACTTCCTCCAAATCACAGTCGAGTTCCTTGGCCAGGTCATTGAATTTCCGGGCCTGCACCAAGGCAAGGTGCTCTTGCACCAACTTTTCAACCAGTGAACCTTCCATGTCAGCTGCCCTTATCTGCAGTAGAAGGCATTCCTGCAGATCACGACTTGCAATCCCTATCGGATCAAAATCCTGGACAACTCGCAAAGCTTCTTCAACCTGATCGATCGAGACTTGCAGCGACTCGGCAATCTCTTCCACCGTCACCCTCAGATACCCATCTGCATTGATGTTTCCGATGATGAACTCGGCAATCTCACAGGTTGCCGACGGCATTTCGGTCATCCGCACCTGCCAATTCAAATGATCACTCAAGGTGGATGGCGTGGCCAGGAAAAGCTCAAAGGAGGGCAACTCACTGTGGTTCTCCCATGCGTGAGAACGTGGGGCAGGGCTTAGGTACTCCCCAAAAAAATACTCGTAGTCAAAATCGTCGTAGGCCTCCTCTCCCTCATTTTTCCCCTTTTCCTCATCTTGCTTTTCGGAGTCCTCGCCGTCAGCTTGTTGGGAGATTTCCTCCAGAACGGGGTTTTTCGCCAACTCCTGGTTGAGTAAATCGGAAAGCTCTAGTCGGTTGAGGGTCAGGAGCTCAATCTTCTGCAGCAGCGAAGGCGTCATTGCCAAACGCTGGGAAAGATTCAAGCTCAAGCCTACTCGCAACTGATTTCCTCTGGCCATTGCTTCTCTCAACGATGCAATTTCGGAACGGTTTTTCCTCTTTGATCAGTATAGTTTAAAGTTCTCCCCCAGGTAAATTTTTCGAACCTGTTCGTCTGAAGAGAGTCCATCCGGGGTACCTATTCGAAAGATCATTCCGTCGTTGATGATGTAGGCGCGATCGGTGATTTTCAAAGTCTCCCTGACGTTGTGATCGGTAATCAAAACCCCGATATTCTTGGATTTTAAATCCTTGACGATCCTTTGAATTTCCTGCACCGCCAAAGGATCAATCCCCGCCAACGGTTCATCCAGAAGAATAAAAGATGGACGGATCATCATCGAGCGGGCAATTTCCAGCCGCCGCCGCTCTCCTCCCGAGAGTGTATAGGCTAGATGCCTTCTCAAGCCGGCTATTCCAAATTCCTCCAGCAGCTCACTCACCATTTGATCCGCCATCCCCGGGGCCAGTTCCAGCGTCTCGGCCACCGCATACAGATTGTCTTCCACCGAGAGCTTTCGAAAAACCGAGGGCTCCTGCGGCAGATAACTAATTCCCCTCCGGGCCCGCACATACATGGGTTGGGGGGTCAAATCCTCGCTGTTCATCTGCACGCTTCCACTATCCGGAGCAATCAGGCCCACGATCATATAGAAGGTCGTGGTTTTTCCCGCGCCGTTTGGACCGAGTAATCCCACCACCTCGCCGCGGGAAATCGTCAAACTGACATCATTGACGACTTTTCTTCCCCGGTAGGACTTGGTGAGTTGTCGGGCCTCCAAGGTGGATGAAGAATTATTGGAGCTCATGGCGTCACGGATGCGGAATGACCTTCGACCAATATCGTTTCGTCTCCGAGATAGAAGGTGAGCCGGCGTCCAGCCACCTTTCCGCTTTCCAGTTCAACCACCTGAGCGGGATCTCCGGTTAAGATAACTTTATCCTGCAACGGGTAATGGACAGCCCGATCTCCCTCCGCCTTTCTGTCCTCTTGGAAAATCTGCACTCCACCCCAGGCAACGATCTCCTGAATTTTTTCGGCAACCTCATCAGAAAAGGTCACGTCCATAAAAGGAGCCATCAAAATCAGATCCTGGGTCTCCAAACGTACCTGTCCTTCATACCGGGCTCGCAAATCCTGCCGATTGTAGACTAAACGGTCCGATTCAATCGAATACTGCCTGCGTTGCTGGGAGGCTCCTTCAGAAAAGGTGCTCACCACATCGGTTTCCACGATCAGCCTCTGCTCTGGATGATTGTATCTCACAATTTTTCCGCGGATGGTATTGTCCCCCAGTATGATGCTGGGGTCCGCCGTGTATTCCACCCAGCCAGTCTCTCGATCGGCCTTCATCGAACCCGAGTGGATCCGGGTGTAGTTGCCTCCCTCACTGAGGGAACTTCTTACCTCCCCTTCTGCAAAAACCTGGCTTCCTTCCCTATCCAGTTCGAAGCGCTGGGCCCGGGTTTCAACGACCGTTTCAGGGCCCTTGCCCTCCACCCCAATCGTTCGCAAAACGGATGGCTGGGTTCCGGTGGCAACAATTTTACCCGTCCCCGGATCGAACGTTGCCCGATCTGATCGGAGATCCAACCTGGTAGGCACCCCGTCCCAAAATCGGAAATTCCCGGACTGAACGACCGCCTCGATGAAACCCTCTAGATATACAACCTCCAACCGATCGCTGGTGGTGTAACTGATCTTTCCCTGGTGGAGTGATTCCACCCTCACCCCGGCTTCAGCCACGATTTTATCCAGAAGACCCTGTTGGTAGTGCACCTCGACTCGAGGTGCCTGCACACGATCTCTGCCTTCGGCCGTAATCGATTCGATCTGGCACTCTCCACTACTTACAATCCGATCCGGGACACCCTGGTTGTAACTCACCTGGACGAAATCTTTCGCCACCAGACGCTTCTCGTCCCCCTCGGCTGAGGTCAGAATTAACTCGACGTCTCCCTCGGCTCTCGCCTCCTGGAGGATCTCGAAGAGGTCAAATTGCAACCGGAGCTTCCTGCTCCGAAACCATGTTTCATGGGGCTCTCGATCAAGACTTTTCTGAAGGATAGAGACCTGCCCTCTAAGATCCAATTGCCTCAGATGCTCCCCATCCTCAAAAAACTCTCCCTCCAACTCGTCGGAACGAGCTTCGCTAATCCCGGCGGCCGGTGATCGAAGCAAAACCTCCTCTTGAGCGATAAACGTCTTCAGCAACACACGATCACTGATGCGGGTGCTATCGGGCACCACTACAATCGTTGCGGCTTCCAAAACAGAACGGTTATCTCCAACCTCCTGGGAATAGACCGCTCTGGTCGTAGGTCCTCCGAAAATCTCGATTTTATCCAACCCATCAGATTCCAAATCGAAAAGGATGTTAATGCGACTACCTGAGAAAACCTTCACCGGGCCGGCCTGTAGCCGTGCCTGGCCGGAACTGAGGATCCTGCCAATCTGATATTCCCCGCTCGGCAGAATTCCTATCCGATCTGCCTTGAGCTGGGCATCACCACTCGAAATGCCTGCCCCGTTTAGAAGCTCGAATTCCTGCTCAGAAAGACGGTAGATCCCTTCCCGTGCCGTTGCCTGAAACTGCCGACCCCCACTGGAGGTCACCAGGGTGAGTCCCTCCGCCACCCTCATCTCCCGCTGGGGAAAACTGTACCTAAGGGAACCGCCGTTTCCTGTTATGTTTCCTCTCTGGAACTGAAACCCCTGGTCGATTTTGGCCACCTCCTGGATCAGATCCGCAGCCCCGTGCTCAGAGACCACTTCGGTCCCGTCCGCCAGCCAAATCCGTATATCGCCAGCGAAATCGAGCTCTTTCTCAGTAAGACTGTAGGTGGCTACTCGCCCGGTAATGCTGTCGGAAGGTTCGTCAGCCTGATCAAAATAAGCCAACTTGACTTCATTGAGAGTATGCACGTCGCTCATCGTTTGGGTGCTTGTTGCGGCGTTGACTGTGAAAACAGGTCGCCCACGCTTGTGTTCGGTATATTCGAATTGGGTGCTTTGCCGGCTGATCTCAGGAGACAGGATTTCCGCTTCCGGAAGGGTGACCACCTGCTGACGGCGAGACATAAAGCTCCACACGATGGCCACACCAACCGCCACAATGCACAAGGACAGGGCTAAGGTCAGCCATCTTGAGAACTTCATGCTAATTTTCTGAACCTCACGCCTGTGGCCCGCATTATGAAGACATCCTTTACTCTAGCCCGGATCATGCATCAATTGTCTACTGCAGTGCCACCCGCCTTCATCTGAGCAGAGCGAAGCCACCTTTATCTGAGCGATACATCACTCGTCCTGACGTTTCGCGGCCTGAAGTCGGCCCTCTCAGCCTACCATACAGGAGTCTGGGTCGGCTTCCCTGGATGGAGTCAGTTAAGTTACCGGGATTTCATGGTTTCGAAGTGTGATGCACTTCATTCGTCTCGAGGCAGGTTAATATCCTGGACGGTCAACAAGAGCTTTTTCTTTCCCAGGTAACTATCCAGGCTCATGGTATAGGCCAGGTCAACTTGAGAACCGGATTCAATGGTATCCGCGGCAGACCCATTTTTCCACCAAATGGCATCCAGACAGGACCCGTTCGACTGAACCTGCAATTTCAGATGCTGCTCCTTGAGCACCCAGGGCCCCGCTACAATATTCATCTCCTTGGATGCAAACACAGGGACCGGGTTTCCAATGCCGAAGGGGGCCAATTGACTGATGGCTTCAAAAAGCGAGAAAGAAATATCCTCAGCGGGCAAGAAACTCTCAATCGAGAGAGAAGGTGTCAGATTTTCCGAATTCAGTTGTGGCCGGACATGTTCCTCCAGCGAGCGGGCCAACTGCTGAATCTTGTTGTCGTCACAGAACTCCTCCCCCAGCATGCACCCCACCGCCTGAGCATGGCCTCCGTATTGCACAAAGTGCTCACGGCATCGCTCAAGAACCGCAAGAATGTCCACGCCGGGGAGACTTCTTCCCGAGCCTTGGCAAAAAGAGTCTTCTACGGACAAAACCAGAGCCGGTCGATTGAACCGCTCGACGAGTCGGGAGGCAACAATACCGATCACCCCCCTGTGCCAATGCTGTCCCGCCACCACCAGAAAATCCTTCTCGAAGGCCTGGGGATCCTTGGTGAAACGGCCTTCTATTTCCTCAAGAATTCGCGCCTCTTCCTGGCGTCTGAGGGTATTCTTGCTATTCATTTCCTGGACAAGGGCCTGAGCGGCCACCGGATCATCCAGTGAAAACAACTCCACCACTTCCCTGCCGCCCCCCATTCGAGTCACGGCGTTGATGCGAGGAGCCACCCTGAAGGCGATATCGGGCTGATCTACTTCACCCCTGACCCCGGACCCTTCTAGAAGTGCCTTCAGGCCGAGGTTTCGAGGATCGGAAAGTGCCCTGAGTCCGTAATGAACCATGATGCGATTCTCACCCGTTACGGGCACCAGGTCAGCCACGGTCCCAATGGCAACCAGTTTCAAAAAGTGCCGCACCACATCTTCCTTGCCAACCTTCCCAAAAAGAGCCTGCACCAACTTGAAGACGACTCCTACCGCCGCCAGATTCTTATCCGGGTACGGACAATCAGGTCGATGTGGATTCAAAATGGCATGGACCGAAGGGAGTGACTCGCCTGGCTGGTGGTGATCGGTCACAATCATCTCAAGCCCTAATTTCCGAGCTGCCTCCGCCGCCTCAAAGGCCCGAATACCATTGTCGACGGTGATTACCAGGGAGTATCCGTCCTGCTTGGCTTTTTTCAGAACCGCATTCTGAATGCCATAGCCCTCCTCAAGTCGTAGAGGTAAATGGAAATCCACCGCGACACCCAGCATTTCCAGGGCCCGCTTCAGGACCACCGTGGACGTGATTCCATCCACATCATAGTCGCCATAAATCAAAACTTTTTCACCCATCTGCGCGGCACGAAGCAAACGCTCAACGACACGATCCATATCCTTCATCAGGAAAGGATCGTGAAGATCCTCAAGGCTGGGCTGCAGAAATTTACGAGCCTGATCGGGATCGTCAAAGCCTCTTTGAAGCAGAAGATGGGCCACCAAGGGGACGACCCCCAACTGGGCGGAAAGCCGTTCCACCTGGTCGGGAAAACTTGAAGAAACTCTCCAGCGGTACTTCACATACGGATTTTAACAACCCAGTCTGTCATCGAAACACCTGACCCCTGACAGAGGATTGTGATCTCTGACGGCTGACGGGAAATCCGAAGTCCTGAATCCCAAAATTGAAACCTGAACGGTTCTGATTCTCTGCGTGCGAAGCGCATTTTTCCTGGCACCTTCTTAGGGCTCGGAAGTGTGAGAGGCGCCTCAGTGCGCCGATTCCGGATGCCGCTCATAGAGCGGCCACTACAACGGGTGGGAGAAACGCGCCGCTTAGGCTCCGGGTGGAGAACGGTCTGGCTTTACAATTCGGACAGTATTCGGATTTGGGACTTCGGATTTCGGATTTTCTGTCAGCGGTTAGCTGTCAGTTTTTCGCTGTCAAACGGTCGTACTCGTCTTTGATGATCTGGTAATGTTCTTTTTCCTCATCGGCGAAACTCAGAAAGATATCTCTCCCCTTGGTATCATTAAAACTTTCCGCATAGTGGGTAAAGAACTCACACGCTTCCTTTTCCATATTCATGGCCAGCTCAAGCGCATCCAAGGTATCCAGATTGGATTCCAAGTGGGTACGCACCTCATCCCGGCTGGGAAAAATCCGGGTCAGGGCTTCATAATCAAAATGCAGGAAAACCGGTGCCCCCAGCAAGTTACTGTCCTTTTCAATGAGGCGGTCCCATTCCTTGTTCAGCTTGCTGAGATGTTCCTCTTCTTCCTGCAACATCGCCAGAAATACCTTTTTTGTTAAGACCTGGGTGACCGTCTCCGATGCCGTTTGGTAGAAATTGATCCCCCTTTGCTCAGTATCCATGGCTATCCTCAAGGCATCACGGGCAAAGACCAGATCGGAATCAAAATTCTCCTGACTCGGCTCCTGATCCTTTTGACATTCCGGACAGATACCGAAGATTTGGAGCGTGTGTCGGACCGGCTTGAAGCCGTACTGAGAAGTGATTTCCTCCTGAATCCGCTCTTGTTCAGGACTCACAAACTCGATCGTGCTATTGCACTCGACACAAACAATATGATGGTGGTGAGGTCGCCTGTAGTTGTGTTCAAAACGAGTACGCCCGTCATTGAGATCGATCTTTCGCGCAATCCCACAGTCGGCCAGGGCCTTCAAGGTCCTGAACACCGTCACAAAACCCAGTTTCTGATCTTTCTTCCTGGCCAGCTGGTGCAGTTCCTCAGTACTCACATGTCCGCCGGCACGAAGAAAACTCTCGACAATCAGCTGTCTTTGCCGTGTCATCTTGAGACCGCTGCTCTTAAGGTATTTCGCAAACACGTCCAGCTCTTCTTGAATTTCACCAGACGCTGAGACTTCTGTCGCCTTATTCATGGACTTGCCGCAATTTTATCATTAAATCGCTCATCACCACAGAACCGGTTGACCAACTGACCGCTGACCTGGAACGCGGAACCTGGAAGATCAGACTCATGAATGTGAATTTTGCATTGTCCTGAACCGGTCAGGGGTCAGCTTCGCTGCGTCTTTGTGGTTAGAACAACGTATAGATGAAGGGCGCGACGGCGGAGGACTCGGAGAAAACCAGGAGCACTCCTACCAGGAGCAGGAATACCAGGATCGGCAACAACCACCATTTCTTACGCACCTTAAGGAATTCCAAAAGCTCCAAAATTATCCCAATTTTCCCCATCTTGGTGTCTCGTTAGGGTCCAAATCTATCAGAACATCAAAAGTACTACAATGATGAGCCTTTCTGTGAAATGACGAGAATCCTGGGTATTTCAGCCTACTACCACGACAGCGCTGCCTGCCTGCTGGAGGAAGGGCTGATCGTCGAATCTCCCCAGCAGGCCTACCAATGTTTCATGGGAACGAGACTTGATTTCTTGATTATCGAAAATTGTTTCCTGTACAAGAAGGAACAAAAAAAATGGTCAAGTTTCTCAAGAGAATACACGGTTTTTTATTGGAGCTGGCAGGGTGATGGGCCGGGTCACCACATTCGTGTTGCTCTTCCTTTCTTTTCACCTCCTCCTGGTTCCCCTGTCCCTGTTTCGTCGGGTCTTTGTCCGCTCGCGAGAGGAAGGTGGTGGCTGGCATAGCTGCGACCCTCTTCCGAAAGATCGTTTCCATAAGCAGTATTAAATTCCAGGTGCAGGTAAGGGGTTGTTAGCCCCGGATTACGCATAGGTTTTCGCGACGAAGGGCCCTGCAGGCGCACTCTTGCAGTACGCCGAGGAGCCCAAGGTAGCAGAACGCCGTCAGCGCGGATGATTGCGGCACTGCAGCAGACAACTTATGCATAATGCAGGCTAGAGGCCGGTTTCCAGATCTCGGGCGGCCTGGCTAAGAGCGGTCACTCGCTCATCCTCGGTATTGACAGACCAGATTAAATGGACCTCTTGCTCTTCCGGATGGCGAAGAGCCACCAGATCAATCCAGAACTCGGGCGACGCATCCTTGACCGGTCGCCAGCTGGAAAACTCCAACCCGTCCAGGTTGTTTTCAGAGAGCCGAGAGGCCGCATTCGATAACCGGAGGAGCACGTTATAGGCACCCTGGTTGGAATCCGTTCTGGGAAGCTGGACCTGAGCAGGCGCCTCCTCTTCCTCTCCCCTTCGACCCGGGACCTGATCCAAAAACAGGATTCCTCTGGGTTCTTCCGGGCTGGGCGCGGAAGAACCAGGTCCTGGTACGGTCACCACTCTCGCCTGGATGAAC
>JAYZBY010000090.1:0-12379 GCA_036338555.1 Acidobacteriota bacterium
CCCTCCCAATAATTGAGATCCAGCACCAACCGGCTGCGATTCTCCTGCTCGGCCAACAGGGGAACGATTTCATACTCGACCTCTTCCAGCGACACCTTCCAGCGGGCGGGATAGACGGCCCCGGTGGCCGGACTGGTCCAGTGTGCCGTGACCTCGACACTCCACTCCCCCGCTTCCAGATACCGCGCTTCTCCCGTTCTGGAAATCCAGGTTCCACGAGCAAAGTCACTGGCTTTGCTTCGATTCCGCAGGTGGTATAGCATGATCTCCTGCCCCTCATCCAGTTGGAGAGAGAACCAATCCCATCCCACCTGATTTTCGGTTAACTGATTGGAACCAAATTCTTTATCCATCCAGCTCCGGCCTTCGACCTGGAAACGAGTTCCATCCACGGTGAGGGTTCCGTCCGTTTGGAGGCGCGTGAAACTGTAGTACTGACTGGCCGCATTGGAGGGCTCCCCCTTGCGGCTGTAGCCACTTGGACCTTGAAAAACCAGGGGCTTGACGGGTCGGGTGGAGAGATCCAAGGCCATTCCGCGCACCGGGTCGCTCATGTGAAGATCAAATGCCTCGCCATTCCAGAGCAGTTCCCAGCGCTCCTCACCCCCTGCCGGCGGCAGACTCCAGGCGATCAGGCGGTCGCCCGGGGCCCCAAAGCCTCCTAAAAGGGGAACCTCCCGATAGAGCACTTCGCTAAAAAGATGGCGCTGGCCGCCCAGATCACTGATGGCGGCATGCCCCATGATCAGACTATGGGTGGCCCATTGGGAATCCAACCGGGAGGGCTCCGGCTGGAGGCCGATCCGAAACAGGGTGAACTGATATCCAAAACGCCGTCCGGGATCCTCCAGTGATACGAGCTGTCCCGTGAAGTACCACCATTCGGTGCGATAGCCGGAGTGGGCCCAGTGGTCCCGGGGAAAGGACCAGTCGAAATCCGGCTCCGCCACCTCCCACTCGGGCCCGGCCGCCGCCATCTGCAGGACCAGAAAGAAAGAAAAAAACCCTCTAAAGATCATCACGACTCAACTCCGTAGCCGGGGTCTTACTGGCTCGAAAGGCCGGGTAGAGGCTGGCTAACAGGGCACCCGCCAGGATGGTGGCATACTGCTGGGCCACCGGCCAGCCCGGCCAATGGGCCTGGATGGTCCACCCGAAATAGGCGCGGTTGATGATGTAGATCAAAATGGCCGCCAAAACGATGCCGCCGACCGTTCCCAGGGTCATTCCGATCAGAGTCATCCCCAGGCCCTTGCCCACAAAAACCCGGAAAATCTGGAGACGACTGGCTCCCAGAGCCCGGTAAAGGGCCAGTTCGGAGATCCGTTCTCGGGCCATCACCAGCAGGGTCAGCATGATGCCGCAAACGGCAATCAGCAAACTCATGACCTGAAGGATCCTCACCACCGAGAAGGTTTGATCAAAAATCTCAAAAATCTCCTCCCGCAGGTGCTGGTTGCTGCGCATGCGAAGGGGAACTTCTGGAAAACGTGCCCTCAACTCGTCAATCACCTGCTCCGGGTCGCGGTCGGCCTCAAGATAAAGCGAAAGCGAGTTGATGGGAGCCGGCCCGAAGTGCTCCGTCATGGTGGCCAGATCCATGGCCGCCGAACCCACATCGGAGGAATAATCGTAGTAAATTCCCGCAATGGGAAACTCCTCCCTCCCTCGGGGACCGTAAAGAGGAAGCCTGTCGCCCACCTCCAGGCCTGACTTGCGGGCCAGCGGCTCAGCGACCAGAACCGCTCCCTGCTCCCTTAATTGCTGGAGCAGCCCCAGTCGCTCGCCTTCAAGCAAAGGAAAACGCGACTGTCCCGCCGCCGCCAGTTTCATCTCCATCCCGGCCAGGGAGATACGCCTATCCCCAGTGGAAACGAATATCCGGCGCAATTCTTCGAACGAAGCCACTCCGGGGTGAGCCACCATTTGCCGGACCAGATCCTGGTCCATGGTGGCCTCCGGATCGGCCCTCCAGGATGGAGTGGTGATATAGATGTCCGCCTGTATGGTGGTCTCGACCCACAGCTGGACGGTCTCGTGAAAGCTCCCGATCATCAGCGTGATTCCTACCAGCATACTCACCGCGATGGCCAGCGATGAGGATGCAAAGGAGGTGTTCTGAAGTTGTGTCGAGAGGGTTTTCAAGGCGTAGGCCAGATTAAAGCCTCTCAGGCGAATCCGGGCACAGACTTTCTGGATCAAAAACGGAGTCAGCAAGGGAAGAGCAAGCAGAATAGCCACCGCCAGAACGAAACCACCCGGCTTCCAGGCATGTCCCCAAAGCCAGAACCAGGAACCGGTAAGTCCCAGCAGAAGCCACCCGGCCAGGAACAGCGGCAGGGCAGCGGAGCTGACCTTTTCATGGAGGGTCGTCACGCTTAGCAGCGACTTGGTGTCTCGCCGGCTCATGTCCAGGGCGGGAAAAAGGGCTCCGGCGATGGCTCCTCCCACTCCCACGCATGCAGCCAAAACGTAAAGTGAGAAGGGGAGTTCCAGGGAATCGATCTCCTGGAGGAGATAGAGATTGGTCAGGGTCGAACTGACCATCTCGACATTCCCTCTGGCCACCCAAAAGCCCAGTGGCAGGCCCAGCACAACCCCCAGTGCACCCAGCAAAAACACCTCCCCCAGGATCAGGCCAAAGACCTGATTCGAGGTGGCTCCCATGGAGCGCAACAATCCAAACTCGGTTCGCCTTCTCAACAAGGAGGCCTGGGTGCTGGTGTAAACCAGGAAAAGGCCCACAAACAGACTGATAAAACTCAACGCCGTCAGATTCAAACGAAACGCCCCCATCAGGTCGGCCGCCTGTTTTTCGCGCTGCTCCGGGGTCACCACCTGAACCGACGGCCCCAGCCGCTGTTCGAGAGCAAGCCGGAGTTTTTCCCGGTCGCTTCCCTCTCGCAGCCGGACGTCGATCTGATGAATGAGCCCGGCAGTCCCCAACAGGCCCTGGGCCTGGGAGATGTCCATCACCGCCAGTTTGCGGCTGGCCAGCGGACTCATTTTCTGGAAATCCACCAACGCGCCGATCACCAGATCCACTCGACGGGTTCCGCTGGTCACCTGGATGGAGTCCCCTTCGGCCCAGCCCATCTCACGGGCCAGGGCCGGGGTCACGGCCAGCCAGCCCAGCTCGGAAACGGCATCGGAAAGGTCCTCCGGCGTGGCACCCACCGGGGTTCGAACCGAAGCAAACAGGTCGACTCCGTAGATCTGCAGGAAGAACAAATCCCTCTCAGCCAGAGCCACGTCCACCTGGTACAGGGGCCAGGCCGCCGCCACTCCTTCCATCCCCAGCACCTGAGGAAAAAGGCTCTCGTCAAAGGCGGTGGCCTGGCCCACCACACTCAAGTCGGCTTCTCCACTGATGGCCTGAATTCCAGCCGAAAAGGCGCCGATGGCATTGCGATTGATGATCTGAATAGCCAGCACCGAGGCCACCCCCAGGGCCACCCCGAACACGGTCAAAAGAAAAAGGCTGGGAGCCTGACCCAGATGGGCCCGGGTCGCTCGGATGAAATAGCGGATCACGTGGCCTCCAATGCTCCGCTATGGAGATGCCAGACCTGGTCGGCCAGAGACGCCAATTCCTGACTGTGAGTCACGTAAACCAGGGTACTGCCTTCACTCGAGGCAAGATCGAGCATCAAGTTCATCACCAATGCGCTGTTTTCATCATCCAGGTTACCGGTCGGCTCATCAGCAAGCAGCAGCCTGGGCTTGCGTAAAAGTGCCCGACAGATAGCCACTCTCTGGGTTTCACCTCCGCTGAGCTTCTGGATATTGTCGTTTTCACGGTCCAGCAAGCCAACACGGTCCAGAAGCTCCGAAACCCGGCCCTTGAATTCAGAGGGCGAACTCCCGGCTATCAATTCGGGCAAGGCCACGTTGTCGCCCACGGAAAGGTGGGGAAGAAGATAAAAGAACTGAAAAATTAACCCGATTTCCCGACGCCGCAACAGGGTCCGAGCCCGTTCCGACAGAGTGCCGAGGTTGCTGTCCGAGATCAAGACCTCGCCGCGGCTGGGCACATCGATGCCTGCCGCCAGATGCAGCAGGGTGGATTTTCCGCTCCCGCTGCGGCCCATGATGGCTATTTTTTCCCCTGAAGGGATGCTGAAGGAAACCTCCCGAAGGGCAAATCGACCGGAGCCCTGAGCCTGGTCGTAGATCTTGCTGACGCGGCGAAAGGTGAGTGCCGGCGACCCGTTCGCTTCTTTCATCGCTGTTAGCCCGTATTATTCGTCATTCAGGCGAGAGTCCGATGTCAGGGGGCAAGTCGCTGGATCTGCCACAGGCCACCTGACTGGCGTGTGTAACGCAGTCGATCGTGCAGTCGATCCGGGCGGCCCTGCCAGAATTCCATGGCCTCCGGGCACAAACGGTAGCCTCCCCAGTAGGAAGGCAGCGGGATTTCCTTTCCTTCATACTCGGCCGTCACTTCCCGGAAACGCTCTTCCAGAAACTGACGGCTGCTAATCACCTGGCTCTGCCGGGAGGCGTGGCCTCCGATCTGGCTTCCTCGAGGGCGTGTTCGGTAGTACTGCTCAGATTCCTGGCGCGACACCTTGTCGACCGTTCCGGTGATGGAGATTTGTCGTTTCAGGGGACGCCAGTGAAAAACCAGCGCCGCATGGGGATTCTCACTGAGTTCCCTCCCCTTGCGGCTCTCGTAGTTGGTGTACAAGACAAAACCCCGCTCATCGAAACCCTTGAGCAGAACGATTCGGGCCGAGGGTCGGCCATCTGCGCCTGCCGTGGACAAGCTGGCGGCCTCGGGAAGCTCCGGCTCCGCAGCCAGACCGTCCTGGAACCAGCGGCCGAACTGCTGGATGGGATCGGGATCTGCTTCTGTTTGGCTGAATTCCATCGAAGGCATCAAACCTCGGCCCGCAGCGATTCCAGCGGGGGCCGATCCGTCAGACCTCGACTGCTAACGGCCCCAATCAACATGGTGAGCCCCACCACGACACCCAGGACGATCAACACCGGCTGGACCTCCATGACAAATTCAGTTTCAAAGAAAAAGTAGGACAAGGCCCAACTGGAGCCTATGGCCAGAACCAAACCCGTGACGGCCGCAAAAAATCCCAGGAACAGATATTCGATGGCCATGATTTTCCGGATCTGCATTCGGGACGCTCCCAGGGTTCTCAACAACACGCTCTCCCGGATGCGCTGGTAGCGGCTGCTGATAACCGCGCCCACCAGCACCACCAACCCGACGATGATGCTGAACAAGGCCATGGTTCGAATGACGAAGGTGACATTGTCCAGTACCGCATCCACCGTCTCCAGGACCAGAGCCATATCAATGGTCGAGACATTGGGAAAAAGCTGAACCACCGTCCGCTGCAGCTGAGCGGATGTTTCCGCCGAGCGGACCTGAGTCATCAGTACATGGAACTGGGGCGCATCTTCCAGAACCCCCACGGGAAACACCACAAAAAAATTGGTCTGCATACGTTCCCAGTCGACCTTACGCAAACTTCCCACTTCGACTTCAACGGGCATGCCCTGCACATCAAAGACCAGTTGGTCGCCCGGGGACACGTCCAGATCCCAGGCGATTCCCTGCTCCAGTGAGATCCAGACCTTATCGGAGGGACTGCTGACCCTCCCCTGCCACTCCCCGGCCAGGACTTCCTCGGAATCAATCAAGCTCTCCCGATAGGTTGAGCGGTACTCCCTGAAAAGGGCCCAATCACGACGACCACGGGCCGGTTCTTCGGAGATCTCCTGGACGGTCCGGCCATTGATGGAAGCCAGGCGCATGGTCACAATGGGGACATCCTGCTGGATGGGAAGATCCAGGGAACGGACGATCTGGAGGATCTCCTCACGCTGATCACTTTGAATATCAAACAGCACCATGTCAGGCCGGTCTCCGCTTCCGGCCAGGGAGACCGCGTTGAGCAGGGTACTCTGAACCAGAAACAGGGTAGTGATCAAAAACGTTCCCAGGCCCAGAGCCAGCATGCCCACGACGGTTTGATTATCCGGGCGGTAGAGATTGGCCAGACCCTGCCGCCACACATAGCTCCAGGAATCGGGGAAATACCGCTTGACCAGAACCGTGATCAGACTGGCCACTGCAACCAGCAGCAAAAAGACCGCTACCGTGCCCCCCGCAAAGGCCAGCCCCTGCGTCCAGCGCTGTGTTCTGGAGATCGCAAAAAGGCAAATGGCCACCACAATCAGGCCGTACACCAGCCAGCGGAGCGGTTCCCGGGGAAGCGAGTCCTCCTGTTCGTAGCTGAATCGAAGGGCCAGAAGAGGTGAGATCCTACGGACCGTCAACAGAGGAAGAAGGGCAAACAGGAGTCCAATCCCCAGACCCATCGCCATTCCCTGCCAAACGGCCCCCCAGGACACCTCAAAGGAAATGACCACGGGTAAAAAATTGCTTAAAACCGGTGGCATCAGGGCCTGGAGGCCGATCCCCAGCAGCACCCCCACGGCGGCTCCCGCCAGGTTCATCAGCGCCGCTTGAATCAGGTAGATGGTGGAAGCCTGTCCGGAACTCGCCCCCAGGCAGCGCAAGATGGCGACCGTATTGAGTTTTTGCTTGATATGAATGTGAATGGCACTGGCCACTCCAATTCCACCCAGTACCAGGGCAATGAAACCCACCAGGCTCAAAAACCGGAAGAGGTTCTCCATGGAACGTCCCAGTCTTCTCTGGCGGTCCTCGATAGTGATGCTGTGGAGGCGCTGGCTCTCCAGATGAGGCGCGGCTTCCTCGAGCAGCTGTTCCACTTCCGTCATGGGGCCGAATCGGAAGGCGTTTCGGTAGCTGACGCGGCTCCCAAACTGAACCAATTCGGTCTGGCTCAGGTAGCTCAAAGGGATATAGACTCGCGGGGCAATCAAGGTCTCGGTCATCGTCTCCCCGGGAATACTCTGCAGCTTCCCTGCCACGGTGAAATGAAAGACTCCGATCTTCACAGGATCGCCCACCTCGACCTCAAACTGGAGCATCATGCGTTCGTCCACCAGAGCATAGGGACCCTCCCGGAACCGCTCGGCCGCCTCAGCAGGTGAAGTCACCAGTTCCCCGTAGTAGGGAAAGCCTCCCTCCAGGGCACGGATCTCGACCAGACGCGTGCCGTCACTCTCAGGGAAATACACCATCGAAGCCAGGCGCGCCTCCCGAGACTGCTCCCCACCCCAGCTGAGAAATAACTCTTCGGTCTCTTCGCTGAAGAGCTGGCGGTTGGTGATGACAAGATCTGCACCCAGCAACGATTTAGCCTGCTCCTGGACGGCCCTTTCCAGATTCTGGCCAAAGGAACCTATGGCCACCAGAGCGGCCACCCCCAAAGTGATGGAAGAAACAAAAAGAAAAAGACGTTTGCCGGTGGCTCGGCTTTCCCGCCACGCCATCTTCCAGGCCCAGTTATCCAGCAAAGGGAACTTCATAACGCCAGGTCTTTACTCGGGTAGCACAAATCTTGATCGGAGTGGATGATTCCTCTCTTCAGCTCGATGATTCGCTGGGTCCGCTGCGCCAGCTCCAGATCATGAGTGACCAGGACCAGGGTCGTCGCGGCGGCGGAGTTCAACTCAAAGAGCAGCTCGGTGACCTTTTCACTGGTCTCTGCATCCAGATTGCCGGTGGGTTCATCGGCAAACAGAATTTTGGGCTGATTGATGAAGGCCCGAGCCAGGGACACACGTTGCTGTTCTCCTCCCGAGAGCTGACTGGGATAGTGATTCAACCGGTCCCCCAGGCCGACCTGATCCAGCAGTTCCCGGGCCCGACTTCGAACTCGGGTCTCCGCCCGCAGTTCGATGGGAACCACCACGTTTTCCAGGGCGGTGAGGGTGGGAATCAGCTGAAAGGTCTGGAAGACAAATCCGACCGATTCGCTGCGAACCCCGGCCAGCTGGTCCTCATCCAACTGGTCGAGAAGGACGCCGTCCAGAAACACGGAGCCGGAAGTGGGCCGATCCAACCCGGCACACAGACCCAGAAGAGTGGTTTTACCGCTGCCGGAGGGTCCCACCACGGCACAGCAAGAACCCGGAGTCAGGGAAAGCGAGACGCTGTCCAGAACGGTCAAGGTTCTCTCACCGCTTCGGTAGGTCTTGGTCAAGTCCCTGACTTCTAAAACCGGCTGCTCCATAAAAAGGATCCCGTCGTAATGCTGAGCCCTGATGAAAACTTTCGCTGAGGCGAAACGCCTCAAACCGCTCATTCGTATATCATACTAGAGTCACTCGGTTCAGAAATTCGATGATGTATGTACTGCGTCTTTTCTTTCTCCTGGCGATGCTTCCACTGGGAGCTGCCGTTATCACTCCACCCGGCGAGGGCCAGATGACGGCTCCTTCACCCGACTCGGCTCCGGTGATTCTTTTTTTCGGCAACAGCCTGACGGCTGGGTATCAATTAAATCCCTCGCAGGCCTTTCCCGCCTTGATCCAGGAGAAAATCGATGCCGAGGGTTGGAGCTACCGGACGGTCAATGCGGGTCTCAGTGGCGAAACCAGTGCCGACGGGCTGCGAAGGATTGATTGGGTCATGAGGGAGAGCATCGATGTTCTGGTCCTTGAACTTGGCGCCAATGACGCCTTAAGGGGCATTCATCTGGACGCCACGGAGGGAAACCTCCAAAGCATCATCGACCGGGTGCGAACCGCAAATCCAGAGGTGCGTCTCCTGATCGCGGGAATGATGATGCCACCCAATCTGGGCCCCGAGTACGTCCAACGTTTTCAATCCATGTTCGTGGATCTGGCTGAATCCAACCATGGGGAACTCATCCCCTTTCTTTTGGAAGGGGTAGCGGGAATCCCCTCCCTCAACCTGCCGGACGGGATTCATCCCACCGCAGAGGGACACAAACGACTGGCTGAAAACGTGTGGAAGATCCTCAAGCCGGTGCTGGAGGAGAGAAATTGAGCGCGCTGAGTCGCCCAGAAGAATGAAGAAAAAAAGGGTTCAGGATCTTGTGTCCGGAGTGTGGGAGGCGCCTTAGTGCGCCGATTCCGGAAGGCCGCTCATAGAGCGGCCACTACAACGACCTTGCTGTGGGCGCACGCCGTGCGCCCCTACAACAGGCTGCAAAACTGTGCCAGATTGGAACGTGGAACGCGCTGGTCGAAGACCAGCGGTTCTTCAGTTCACCCGGCGGAGTTCCACCAGTCGCGCCTTGCTCAAATCCTGAACGAAACGACGCACGGCACTCACCAAGACCGGGTAGGTCGCACCCGATAGCGCGTTCCGAATCTCCAGAATGGTACGACGGCCATCGATCAGATTCACCAGAAGCTGGCGATCCAGTTTCTGCGCCTCCGGAGTGCCATGCCAGATCTGATCGCCCGCCGTGAGTCTGGATTGAGGAAGACCATCGGCCAATGGACCCCGCGTTGTTCGCACAGGGATCCAGGAGGCTGCCTCGCGCTCCTCATAGGTAAGTTCCTGGGAAAACGACAGGCTCCCTCCCCGCTGACGCACCAACGCTTGAAAGGTCCGAATGATCACCTGAGACTGGTTGTCCAGGGTCTGGTTCCAGGTCAGGACCAGCCGACGAGTGGATTCAAGGGACACAAAATCAAGAACACTATTGAGTCCCTGCTGTTCCCTCTCCAAGGCAAAGCTATTGACCTGCTTACTCTCGTTGTACATCTGGTCCAGACGTTCCACCGGCGTGTCCAGCAACCATCCTGAAGCCCGCTGCGTGTCTTCAGCTATTCGGCTTTGTGCCTTTGCCGCCACGAAGTTGATCAACTCGAGGCTCTGTTTCTCCGAAAGGCTCGCCAGATACCATAAGGTACCGGCCGCGATCAGTTCGGATCTTTTCAGTTCGATCGGGTCCACCTTGTCAGGCGTGTCCTCACTGGTATGGCGGGTACTATCGGGCCAGTGACCCAGCCTCACCGACGGAATCCCAATGGTCGAGTCATTGAGGATCACATGATCACTGCCACCGCTGAAGGGGAGGATCCTATAGTTGAAGTTGCCCAGGCCGGACGGGTCGGCCACATCAAGGCCGTCGACGTATTGCGCCAGGCGAACCGTCACATCGGCAACCAGGCTGGAAATGGATTGAGGAGAACGGATGATGTTAAGACGGCTGTGCAACAAATCCTGATTCTCTCCAACCATGTCCAGGTTGAGACCGCCCAGAACCTCCCCCCCCAGTCCGGTGCCTTTGATTTCCGGGTGGGCATCGATATAGGCCATGGTTCCATACAGTCCCGGAACCCAGAGAAAGCGTATGCTCCGCTTCGGCGGTGGAAATCTGCCCTGATCCATCAGGGACTTGAGGGTGCGCGCAATGTCCAGAATCGCCGCACTGCCACTGGCATTGTCGTTGGCGGAGTACTTGGGATTATCCAGGTGGGCCATGATAAGGAGTTCTTGATCGGGCTTTTCAATTCCCTGAATCAAGGTAACCACGACATCCAGACTGCCGAATTCAATCCCACGACCCTCTATCTTTGCTTCTAATTCAACGGTCTTTCCCGCCGCCAGAAGTTCCTTGAGCTGTTGACCCTGCCGATAGTTGAGATTGAAGCCGAAGGTCAGCCGATCTATCTCGTCGGACCGAGGCAACCATTCGGTGAACTGCAACATCTCGGGATTCTCAGCAGCCCGTTGGTCGTTCGGGTAGCACAGTACTCCAGCTGCAGCGTATTGCAAAACACCCAACCGCAGGACTTCTCCACAGGGTCCGGTCGCCAACAACAACTTCCCGGCCACTTCTTTTCCCTCATAATCCGCATCCGAGGTTCCCACTCCCACATCCACCAATTCGGCTTGTACCGTGCCCGAGTTGGAATAGGGCATGACACTGATAGGACTCTCAAGATAAGAGGCGATCAATTCCTGGCTGGGCTGAATCATGTTCAACTCGCCGGAATCGATGTTCCACCCTGGCGGTGCACGCCAGGTTTGGTAGGAAATTCTGCCGTCAGCCGGAAAACTCTCGATCCATGCCCGGTAGCCAAAGCCATGAAGTTGTTGCAAAACATAACGGGCCGCCTCGGCATATCCGGAGGACCCTGCAATACGGTGATGTTCACTGATGGCCACCACATGTTGTTTGGCCAACTCACCGGAAAGTTCCTGCTCAAGCAGCGAGAGGGTATTCTGATCCAGAAGATAGCGTTCTTCGACCTGAGCGGCAACGACACCCGGCAGGCACAGTCCGGCAGCCATAATCACGATGCTGGTGCGAAAAAGGCTCGTCATAGTTGTGTCCAAGGATAGCATGAATTTCGTGGGGTGGGGGGAGATGGGGTCCGCTTTGCGGACCCGTGCTGTGGTGCTGTCGTGCAATCGTGTCGGAGTAGTCGCGACCTTGTGCTGTGTGCACACGGCCGTGCGCTCCTACAACAGGCTGCAGGATCGAGCCAAACTGGAATATCAAATATGCCGGTCAGCTGGTCAGGGGTCAGGGGTCAGGGGTTAAAACGAAGTCCACCACGATCGGATCGTGGTCCGAGAGCATCAAATCCTCCGGATGAACATCGGGTATCACTCGGGGAGGATAATCCGAATCCACGGCGATGTCCTTACCGGCAAACCAGTCGAGCTTGATGGAACAGCAGCCATTATTTTTTTCCAGTGCCCAGTTGATAAACCAGAAACACCATGCCGGAACCCAGTCACCCATTCGATTATTGGCAGCCAGATCATCCACATGATAATGAAGGGAGCACACTCCCGGCTCATTGAGGTCCTCGTAGTGATAGCCTTGGCGCTTCAACTCGCGAAACAGGTGTCTCTCAAACCAGCGATCCGGATAGGTGTAGTGGTTGTCAATGACATGGTTGACTCCCATCAGCACGCGCCTGCAGTAGCCCAGAATCGAGTACACCGCGCGGCTGGAATTATAGGTCGAAGTATTCCAATCCCCGCCCAGCAGGACGGGAAGCGAAGGGGACAGAGTTTTCAGATGGTCCAGAACGATCTTCATCTGACACCCGCGGTGTTGCTGGCTGGACTGGGCATCCAGATGAAGGCTCACGGCCCTGAAGGACCCCAGCGGATGATCGACAGTGGCAATGACCACACACTGAGATCCCAGCCGTTTCTCCTTTCCCCTCATCAGATCCTTGCCGTTTGGCAGGGAAAGGGAATGGGCATCCCGTAAGGGATAGCGGGAGAAGAGGGCATTGCCATGCAAAGATTGGACATTTTCTCCAGGAGCCTGATCTTCCAGGCCACTTCCCTTGTTCAACGCTATGTAGCAAGGAGCAAAAGCGTAGTTCAGGCCCAGGGCCTGACCGATCTCCCGGGCAACATGCCGATTGTGACTGCGCACCATCCCTAGATCCAGTTCGGTCAAAAGGTAAAGATCGCTTCCCCCAATCAGGGAATGCTCGCCAAGAATCTCAATGATGGGCCCCAGGTGAGTCCCCC
>JAYZBY010000091.1:0-11789 GCA_036338555.1 Acidobacteriota bacterium
GGTTCGGTCAGTGGCGGCTGCGTGGAGGGTGCGGTGGTTGAAGAAGCCCGCGAGGTCATCGAATCGGGCACTCCCAAGCTGGTTAAATTCGGCATTACCGACGAAAAGGCGTGGTCGGTAGGACTCACCTGTGGGGGGGAAATCGAAGTCTTCGTGGAGGCCTTGTAGACTCATCATGTCCGATCTTTTTGAGGAATTGGCCGAGACCCTGAAAAACCAGCAACTGGTCGCTCTGGCCACCGTGATAGCGGGCAGGGAAATCGGTAATAAACTCCTGATCTGGCCGGACGGAAGAACCAGCGGCAGCCTGAACCCGGCCGATTTCCAGAACCAGGTCCTCCAGTCAGCCGAGGGTCTTATCAAGGAACAAAAATCCAAAAGAATCCGGATCCCTCCGGAGGAGGAAACCGAAGTCTTCATCGAGGTGTTTCCCCCCTCCCCCAAACTGATCATGGTGGGTGCCGTCCATGTGTCGATTCATCTGATCAGCTTCGCCAAGGAAATGGGATTTCGTACCGTCGTGGTGGATCCCCGGTCGGCCTTTGCCACACCGGAACGCTTTGCCCACGCTGATCGACTGATGGTGGAGTGGCCTCATCAGGCCCTCTCAGCATCGGACTTCGACGAAGGCACCTATCTGGTGGTCTTGAGTCATGACGAAAAGCTGGACAACCCGGCCCTGAAACTGGCCCTGGAAAGCCCCTGCCGCTACATCGGGGCCCTGGGTTCGCGAAAAACCCATGGCAAGAGAACGGCTTCTCTCAAAGAGATGGGCATCACCGATGAACAGCTCTCCCGTATCTACGCACCCATCGGGCTGGATTTAGGGGGGAGGCGCCCGGAGGAGATTGCCATTGCCGTGATGGCTCAGATCGTGGCCGTTCGAAATGGAGCGGAGGTCGCGCAGCAATAGCCCCTAGCGCCGCTACACCACTCTGGATTCCTCATCTCAGTCTCCCCAGGTTGCCTTCGGCCCATCAAAGGTATAAATTGAGAAACAGAGATGAGTTGTAAAGCTGACTGGCTAAAGGCATGTGGGGGCGTACTTCTTCTGGCCGCGTTACCTTCGTGCAGTTCTACCGCGGCAGGCCCTACCATCGACTGGCAAAGCTACGATCCGGTCGTTCTAGATCGGGCCAAACAGGAAGGAACCCCGGTTATTTTAGAGTTTTACGCCGATTGGTGCGTTCCTTGTAAAGAACTCCAGCGCTTCACCTTCTCGGATCAGAGAGTGATCGAATTGACAGAAAGCTTTGTAAGGCTGCGGATCGATTTGAGCAACTACGATTCCCCCGAGTCGGTGCTTCTCCGCCAGCAGTTCGAGGTGACAGGGGTTCCTGAGATCATGTTCCTTGACACCCAGGGGAATGAAGTCCCTGATGTTCGTGTCCTGGGTTTTCTGAGTGCCACTGATTTCCTCCAACGCATTAAAAAGGCCCGATTTTCCCAGTCGTGGGGAAGTGATTAGGTCCCGGATTTTCCCTTTAAGCTACTTTTATTTCAATACTTAGCCCTTGTTGCAGGGCCTTTTTCCAGCTGGGAACCTAATCTATGTTGACTAATGCATCCCAATATAGTATCTATAATAATATGCAAAAAGAAACCGTCAAAAGAAGGATCTCGGATGAGGATCGGAAGAAGAATCAGATCGTCGTCCGGATCACCGACTGGGAACTGCGTACCCTGCACCAGATTTCAGAACTCGAGGGGATGGCCAACTCCTTTTTGGTCCGGGAGGGGTTGTGGTTGGTATTCCAAAAGTACGCGAAAGACTACCAGAATCCGAAGATTTCTTAACTGGAAAAAGGATATTGCAGGTTCATTGTAGATTAGGTTAGGGTAGTGGATGTCGGTTCCTTCACCACGTTGGTGATGTTCAAGCCAGCAACCGTAGGAGGAACCGACAGGCCGGTCCCGCCCCCCTTCTAGAGATGCCCGCCATGACATCTTAAAGCGGGACCGGCCTCACCCCTCTTATTTTCACCTCTAAATAATGGAACATCCCCTTATCTTCTGGAGCGGCCAGAGGGCCGACGGCCTTGTTGATTTCCTGGCTCCGGTGAGCCCAACAAACGAAACAGTCCCGAGGCGCCGGTCCGCTCCAGCACCACATCCACCTGCGCCTGGGTCAGGATGTTCAAAAATTGGATCTTCCAACTGGCCTGGTTTTCAAGGCTGGTTACCGTAGAGGTCGCGATTTGATTGGCGATAATTTCCGCCTGGAGCTGTGCAGCTGCAGGGTCTGAGCTCAGAATGGCATCCTGGAACGCCTGACGGGACTCGCCTAAGGCGGTTCGCGAACCGTCAGCTTCCCGGGACTCTCGGAACTCGGTTAACAAGGCACGTAGTTGTTCCTCCTGATCCGGCGTGAGTGCGGGCGCATCCGCAGATTCAAGAGCACCCCGCAAACCTCTCAAGGGGTTGCGCTGAAACTGTCGTTTCTGTGCCCACAGGGTTCCAGTGAGGATCAACAAAACCATGGCGAGGACGGTGTGACGATGGATCATATTGTTTCTCTTCTTTGAGGTGGATGATGGTGGCCTGGGGCCTTCACTACCATCCTAATTAGTTAAAGTGCCGGGGGTCTTTCCGGAATATGTAAAACTTTGTCAACACGCATGGGCTGAAAGAAAACCTATCCATCCTTCCGGCCCGAATTGTACTGTCGTTGTGCAATTCTGTATAATGTGCGGAAATCTCGACACCATCGGTGATCACAATGAAAGCAAGGAAAAGAGTCTTTTCATTCACATTTCTGGTTCTGTTCCTGTGGACTCTATCCGCGGATGAGCTTCTTTGTTTCTTTTGTGGTCCCAGCCCGGAGACCTCTTCAACCGCCAAGGTGGTCTCCCACATCGAAGATGACTGCCCCTTGCAGGACGGGTTCGAACGAGAAGATCCCACTTCCGAGACGGAATCGATTCACATCCACTTTTGCACCCTTCATGCCACCTTCGTGGATTTTACTCAGATCTTTCTTGTTGAACCGCTTCAAATCTCCAGCTTATTTCAGAACCACAACCGCTTTTTCCATAGCCTGGTTGCAACCTCCCTCTATCATCCCCCACGAAACCTCCACATCTAGTTTCTGTTTGCAGGTCGGAGACCCGGTTGAACCCGGGGTTCTACCGACCGTCTTTTGAGGGCTCCATCGAGCCTAGGCGCCCGAAGCATTCCCGGTTAAGGGTGGGATGATCAGGCGGCGAACACACAAGTCCTCTCCAGCTCGTCCGAGCGGTTGAGGGCAGCTGTTCTGCCTCGGTCCAACCACTCGATCCAACAATGTTCCGGCGAATCTTGGAGGAATCAATGCACGGTAAAATTCTTGCTGCCAGCGTGGTTATGGTGAGCCTGGTCTTCACCGAAGCTCTGCCACAGACAGGGGTACGCGTTCCAGAAACCTTGACCTTAGAAGCCGCCCGAAGCCTTCTCATCAATAACAGCCCTGCACTGCTGAGCCAAAGGCTCAACATCGACATTGAAGAAGGCGATGTCATCCATGCCGAAAAGCGTCCCAACCCCATTTTTTCAGGAGGGAGTGAAGGTCTTTTAAGTTCCGGAGAACGCTCGTTTTTCAACAATCAGGAGCTTTCTTTGACCTTCAGGCAAGAAATAGAAACGGCAGGCAAGAGACAAAAACGAACCCGGCTCGAACAGGTGGATGTAGAAATCGCTGGGATGAACCTGCAAAATGCCGTTCGAGTACTCACCTTCGAGCTCAAGCAATCCTATTTTCAGGTGGTTCTGGCTCAAGAAGACCTCACCCTTGCTCGAGGCATTCTCGACCAGTTTGCGGGTGTGATCCGTCTGAATCGCATCCGATATGAGGAAGGGGAGATCGCCGGAGGGGACCTGCGTCGTGTGGAAGCCGCGCAATATCGATTTTATGAAGATGTGGTGGCTGCTGAAGTGAATCTTGAGAATGCCCAGGATCGATTACTGGCATTGCTGGGAAGCACGGATTTTACCCAGTCTTTTGAGGCTGTAGACTCGTTTGATCCCCGATTCGTTCCTCCTCACCTGCAGGAACTCAAAGGTAGGGCGCTGGGCCAACGAGCAGATCTAACCGCCCAAAGAACACGGATCGCTCGATCCGACCTTGGGATTGACCTGGAGAAGGCCCGAGGGGTCCCGAACTTCAGCCCTTTTGTTGGATACCGCAGAGATTTTGGTGAAAACGGTGCCATCGTAGGTGTTGAGATCCCCCTGTTCGTCTCCAACCGGAACGAGGGGGGCATTGCACGTGCCCAGGCCGAGCGACGTCGCCAGGAGCAACTAGCGCGTCTTCTGGAGGTACAGGTTCTGGGAGAAGTGCAGCTGGCACTCAATGAGTTAGCGGGAAACCAGCGTCGGATCGAGGCCCTGCGAGGAGAATATCTGGAGAAAGCCCTCCAGTCCCGAGACATTGCCGAGTCGGCCTACCGGCTGGGAGGGGCCTCACTGAGCGAGTTTTTGGATGCCGAGCGGACCTATCGTGAAACCAGCCGACTCTACAACCGTGCCTTGTACGATTTTCAGATCAGCCGGGCACAGCTGGAAAGGGCCATTGGAGGGGATCTTTAACCATGAAGAATCAAAAAAATTACAAAAACCATTTATGGCAAATAATGGCCCTTCTGTTTCTTTCGCTTGTCCTGGCATGCAGTCTTGAAACCGTTCCCGTGCCTGACGAACACGAACAAGAGGATCTCGATTTACCTCTAGATGCCGTGGAATTGACTCCCGGGTCGATGGCAACCGCCGATATTCAGATTGAGAAAAGCAAGCAGGTGAATCTCCAGATTTATCTGGAGACCACCGGCTCGGTTTCACCTGATGAAACGCGCCTGGCCCACATTCGTCCGCTTTCACGTGGCATCGTCGAGCAGGTCTACGTTCGCCGTGGGGATCGAGTCGAGCAAGGACAGCCGTTGGTTTTCTACGACAATATCGAGCTGGGAGAACTCATTGGAGAGTATCTCAGTGACCTGGCCCTGGTGCAAAACGAACGGGCACAACTGGAAGTGACAGAGAAATTCCTGGAGCGAGGTCGCGAGCTTTTGGAGGCGCAGGCCATCGCAAAAAAGGAAGTGGAACTGCGAGAAGCCGAATACAAAAAGGCCCAGGCAGGAATCAACCGCCAGCAGGCCGAACTTGCCAAAATACACGAAAAACTCCACCGCTACGGACTTACTGATGAAGAAATCGAGGAATTGGGTGTCGAAGGACACTCGACAGATCATCGAACTGCCAGCCACAAAACCCTTCGAGCTCCCTTCTCGGGGGTCATCATCGGATACGACGTTGCGGAAGGTGAACTGGTGTCCGCCGACCGTGAACTGCTCACGCTGGTGGATGTCAGCTCGGTCTGGGTCCTGGCGGATGTCTATGAAAAGGATTTAGGACTCATCCGAACCGGCCAGATGGTCGATGTGTTGACTGCGGCTTATCCGGACAGGGTATTCCGGGGAGACTTGACCAATATCAGCGACCTTTTGGAGCGGGAAACGCGCACGGCCCGAGTCCGTTGCATCGTGCCCAATCCTGACGGAGCCTTGAAGTTGGAGATGTTTGTCACCGTCAAGATTCCCTCCACTCGTCGAACTCTCGCCGTTGCAGTTCCCGAGTCTGCTGTTCAGAACGTCGAAGGACAAAATGTGATTTTTATCGAGGAAGGAAACGGTCGATTTCACAAACAAGTCGTGACGACCGGTTTAAACGCAGACGGATGGATTGCCATCGATGGACTGGCTGAGGGGACTCCGGTCGTCACCCAGGGCAGCTTTTACCTGAAGTCTGCACTTCAACGCGAGACCATTGGATCAGATCATGCTCACTAGCCATGTATAAAATAATTAATTTTTCGCTGAACAACCGCTTCCTGGTACTGGTCCTGGTCTTGCTGGTCATGGTTGCCGGCATCAATGCCTTGGTGAACCTTCCTATCGATGCCGTGCCGGATGTCACTCCCAACCAGGTCCAGATCCTCACCAATGCGCCAGGACTGAGTCCTCTGGAAGTGGAACAGTTCATCACCTTTCCCGTGGAAACCGCCATGAGCGGCCTGCCCGGGATTGAAACAATCCGCTCGGTCTCGCGCTTCGGGCTTTCCGCCGTGACTGTCTACTTCGAGGAAGGCATGGATGGGTACTTCTGCCGCCGGCTCATTCTGGAACGGCTTCCCCAGGCACGCGACGCTATTCTGCCGGGCTTCGGCACGCCCGAGATGGGACCGATCAGCACCGGATTGGGGGAGATTTACCAGTTTGAGGTCAAAGGAGAGGGCTATTCGCTGATGGAACTGCGCAGCATCCTGGACTGGGATATCGCCTTCAAGCTGCGCTCCGTGCCCGGTGTGGTTGAGGTCAACTCCTATGGGGGAGAGCTGAAGACCTACGAGGTCCAGATCGATCCCGACCAACTACTGGGCTACGGCATTCCCATGGCTCGGGTTTTCGAGGCTTTGGAAACCAACAACGCCAATGCCGGTGGAGCCTATATCATCAAGAACCAGGAACAGTACCTCGTCCGCGGCGAAGGACTGGTTGAGAATCTCGAACAGATCGGAAACATTGTTCTCACCGCAGCAGAAGACGGCACACCCATTTACGTCAACAACGTGGCCCAGGTCAATTTAGCTCCCATGGTCCGGCAAGGGGCCGTGACCCGGGATGGCGAGGGTGAAGCCGTGTCCGGAGTGGTGATGATGCTCATTGGTGAGAATTCCCGCGTTGTGGTGAATCGGGTCCAGGAGAAAATCGAGGAAATCAAGCAATCACTGCCCCCCGGAGTGACCATCGACACCTACTACGACCGGACTGACCTGGTGCGGAAAACCATCGACACGGTCATCAATAATCTCAGGGAAGGGGGCGCACTGGTGATCCTGGTTCTGCTGCTGCTCCTGGGTAGTATTCGGGGCGGCCTGGTGGTCGCTTCCGCCATTCCCTTGTCGATGTTGTTTGCCTTTATCGGCATGCGCCAGTTCGGCCTCTCCGGCAACCTGATGAGTCTGGGAGCCATTGACTTCGGTCTGATCGTCGACGGATCGGTGGTGATGATCGAAAACATCGTACGCCACCTATCCCATCGGTCCGAGGCCAATGTAAACAGACTTCAAGTCATTCGGGAAGCGGGAAAAGAAGTCGCTCGGCCCATCGTTTTTGCGGTCGGAATCATCATCATCGTTTATCTGCCCATTTTGACCCTTCAGGGTGTGGAGGGAAAGATGTTCCGTCCCATGGCTTTGACCGTAATCTTTGCCCTGTTTGGATCCTTGATTCTGGCTCTCACGGTGATGCCCATTTTGGCCTCTATGGTTTTTCGTGGAAAGCTCTCCGAGAAGGAGACCTGGTTGATCCGGCTGGTCAAACGAGCCTACGCCCCTGTCCTTCACAGAGCAATTCGTTTTCCCAAGGTTACGGTGGCAATTGCGGTGGTGATTTTTGCGTCAAGTATGGGCCTGGTCCCCTTTATGGGAGCTGAATTCATTCCAAAGTTGGACGAAGGTTCCCTCGCTCTTCAGGCTTGGCGGCTGCCCAGCGTCTCGCTGGAGGAATCGATCCAATCGACTACCATGATTGAATCGGTCCTGAAACAGTTTCCCGAGGTACTCACGGTCGTTTCCAAGACGGGACGAGCTGAAATTGCGACCGACCCCATGGGCGTGGAAACCAGCGACATCATGGTTATGCTCAAACCCCCTGAGGAATGGGAGACAGCCGAAACTAAAGAAGGGCTCATCGCCAAGTTCGATGAAGCTCTCGATCACAATGTTCCCGGGAACATCTTCAGTTATTCACAGCCCATCGAACTGCGCGTTCAGGAGTTGATTGCCGGTGTGCGCTCGGACGTGGCGATCCAGATCTACGGTGACGACCTGGATGAGTTAAAGCGCCTGGGCGATGAAATAGTTCGGGTCGTCGCCACCGTTCCCGGAGCCGAGGATGTCAAGGCGGAACAGGTGGCGGGGCTTCCCTACCTTAGAGTTATGATTGATCGGCAGGCCATCGCCCGTTATGGGATCAATGCCTCCCAGGTGCTCGACGTGGTGCGTTCCATCGGAGGACGCGGGGTAGGACAGATTCTGGAAGGTCAAAAGCGCTTCTTCTTCCAAGTGCGATTTCAACGAGAAGACCGCTCCAATCTGGCCAAGATCTCCAACCTCAAAGTTGCCGATCCCAGGGGCCGTCTCATCCCGCTGGGTCAATTGGCCACTCTGATCACTGAAGAAGGGCCGGCCCAGATCAGCCGCCAGAATATTCACCGTCGTTTGGCTGTGGAAGCGAATGTCCGGGGTCGAGATCTGGCAAGCTTCGTGGGCGACGCCCAGCGAAGGGTGGATTTCCAGATTGAGCTTCCGGTCGGCTACTGGATCGAGTGGGGCGGCCAGTTCGAGAACCTGCAGCGAGCATCGCAACGCCTGGTCCTGGTCGTTCCTATGGCCCTGTTCTTGATCTTCGTACTGCTTCACACCACCTTCAACTCGGCCAAGCTAGCGGCTCTGATCTATGTCAACGTTCCCATCGCAGCGACGGGTGGAATCTTTGCCCTGTATCTCCGCGGTATGCCCTTTAGCATCTCTGCCGGAGTGGGATTCATCGCGCTGTTCGGGGTGGCCGTGCTCAACGGCGTCGTTTTGGTCTCTTACATCAATCAACTCAGACAGGAAGGAGTTTCCGTCGGTGAAGCCGCCTATCAAGGCGCCTTGATTCGCCTAAGGCCCGTGTTGATGACCGCATTAGTGGCGAGCTTAGGGTTTATCCCGATGGCATTGGCCACCAGTGCCGGAGCCGAGGTCCAGAGGCCACTCGCAACGGTGGTCATCGGTGGTTTGATGACTTCGACCTTGCTGACTCTTCTTGTTTTACCGGCCATTTACCGTTGGTTCGACGAGAAGCATCCGGAGGGGAGCCTCTGAGCGGAATCATGACTTCCTTGGACTACATCTAATTGGAGGCACGGGATGATACTCAATCCTGGCTAAACTCCTGTGTTCATAAGGGTAGAGGACTCCACTCCCTTGCAATTGACAGGGAGCGGACCATTCCTTACCATGATCTTGAATCAATGAAATTTAGGAGATTCAGCACCATGAAAACAAGACTTGTCTTACTGGCCGGCATCTCGCTTGTGTTCTCAGGATGCGGAACAACCGAAGTAGACGACCCGTTGGTAGAAAAGGGTCTTACCTTTAACGATCCCATCTCGGTGGGAGATCCTGAGGGGAATTCCGCCGATCAGTACCTCAAAGTGGCTCCTGACGGGACCGTGTTTTTGAGCTGGACCGAGGATGCCGGGGACCCAGGGGGGCGAAACGCTTTTATCGCCACCGTGAATACCGAGGAATTAGGTGAGCCCCAGCAGATGAACGACCAGCCTGGAACGGTCCAGACCTACGGGGGCGACAACCGCACCAAGTTTATCCTAACCCCGGAGGGGGGTATCACCGCTATCTGGGCTTCCATGACTCCCGGTAAAGCCGGAGGGAAGGGCGCCGGAGGTGATATGAAGGTAACCTATGCCGTGGCAGGGGGCTCGTTTCAGCCGGCCGCCAACCTGAATGACGATGGGATGGCGGTCAATCACGCCTTCGGTACCATTGCCGCCAGTCCCAATGGAAAGCTGTACGCGACCTGGATTGACGGGCGCAACCGAAATTTTATCGGCATGTCGGATCCTATTTCGCCTGCGGAAAGTCGTCAAGACATCAAGATGAGGGATCTCACCATCCCGGAATCCACCATGAAAATGGGGGCCCGGCCGATGAGGATGTATGAGCACGACAATTCTCAGCTCATGATGGCGTCCTCCGAGGATGGGGGCCAGACCTGGAGTGAAAACTATCCTGTCACCGGCATGAGGGTGTGTTCCTGCTGCGTGCCCAACATCGCCTTCCTGGATGGCGGGGAAACGGTGATCGTCTCCTATCGGTTCGTGACCGACGAATTCTTGCGCGACCAGGTGGTGGTTCGTTCCACCGATGGAGGAAGCACCTTCAGCGAGCCCACCTACATCAGTGAAGATGGTTGGATCGCTACCTTTTGTCCCCACGCTGCCGCCTCGATGACCAGCGACACTCGGAACAGGATCCATGCGGCCTGGTTCACGGGCGGCCGGACCAATGAGGAGGCGGGAATCTACTACACCTATTCAGACGACGCAGGCCAGACCTTCGCCCCCCGACGGCTCATGGCCAGAACCCCTGCCCACACCGTCCTGCATGCTGAGGTCCGAGTCGACAAGGACAACCGAGTCTGGGTGGCCTGGGAGAATTTCGTAGGGGACAGACCCCAGATCTTTCTTGCCTATCAGGATCAGGGCGAGGGAGAGTGGAGTGAGTCCTACCAGGCCAGCGCCGGCACTCACAATTCCATCCTGCCCATGCTGGTGGCTGATGGCGGTGACGTGTATGTGGCCTGGACCGACAAGAAAGGCGAGGATTCTCAGGTCACGCTTCGCTCCGCGACCTTGATGGGGGATTAGCTGGTGACCCGGATGATGCATCAGCCGGTCTGGGGTCATTTGTAAAGAGGTGGAAAAACTCAGGGTCAGCAGGTGTGCATCGCCAGCTTGAGATACTTCCTGAAGGCCTGGGTGATTAAAGTTTCTGTGGGATATTCGATCGGCCCATTGTCCAGGTTTTCCATGCACATATCCATCAGTTCTCTCAAGCAGTCCTCATAGACGATCAGGGCACTTTCCTGGCTCAGCCCGTTCGCACTGGCTCGACGGAACACCTCTTTCCTCATGGTGTGGACGACGTTTTCTGTGCTTTTGTTTAATTCCACCCTGGATCTCCAGTTGTCGCAGCCAGGAACTTATTGTATTGTCCGCGGCTGACAGGAATGACTGGCAAGGTCGATTTCCAGCCCGAGGGACCTGCCGATAAGTCCGATGTACCTAGTCTACCTGCGTCAGTGGGAGGGAAGGGTGATCATGATCACCTCGGCCGATCCGCCTTCACCACAAAGAAACGGAGAAAATATTCACCACAGAGACACAGGGACACAGAGAAGAAAATTCTTTTCTTTGTCTTATCTCTCCCATCTCAGCCACCACTATCTACCGGAATCGGCACACTGAGGCCCTCCCACATTCCGGACACGTGAAACGTGGAACCTAGAACGTGGAACGCGCTGGTCGAAGACCAGCGGCCGAGGCGCCTCCCACACTCTGGCCTTTTTGGCTGGGTCAAGAGTCCCGCTAGTAGGGGCGCACGGCCGTGCGCCCTTCTTAGCACCCCTGTCCTTGCAATGGGCGCACGCCGTGCGCCCCTACAACAGGCTGTTAGAACTCGCTACTTCGGTCAGATTGGCGTGCGGAAACGTTTTTGGAGGGCTGGATTGCCGGCTCGGGAAAATCTATGGTTCGGGAGATCGGCAGAGGCAGTTCACAACTGATCCCCAGTTTTTTCTTTTATTGGCTCGACCCTATTCGGTACGTTTCAGATAGCCATCGGGGTGCATGGTGAATAACAAGCGTTCGCGGCTTTTATCAATCTGGAAGTTATCCACTCCACTTAAAAATTGTTCGACAGCTTCCAGAGGGCCAGGACCATGTTGAAAAAATACCGGATGTCCATTCACATTCCCGCAGAGTGAGCCCTTAGCCTCAGTGCAGTTGCAAATGATCAGGGCGGAAGTCTTTGATAAACCCTTGAAAAAGAAACTCTGGTGCCCGGTGAGGGACTCGAACCCCCGACATCCTGGATGTAAGCCAGACGCTCTAACCAACTGAGCTAACCGGGCACATTCACATCACGAATACATCATCTTGCTGATTTAAGAGTTACTAAACCCTAAATGATC
>JAYZBY010000092.1:0-8635 GCA_036338555.1 Acidobacteriota bacterium
ACCAGCACCAGCCCACCACCAGGTAGCGCGATCCCTCCCGTCTCCTCCACACCACTACCGTGATCGCCGCCAGTACCACGGCCGACAGGATCACCGGCCAGCTGCTCAGAGCGTTTCTCGAAAGCGGGTAGATCACCGCCAAGTCCATCGGCCACACCATTTTCTTGAGATAGAGCCCATAGCCCAGCAACGCATTGCCCAGGCGAGCCCCCAGGGAGATCTCCTGGAGGCTCTGCAGCCCCTGCTGGGTCTGGGCCCCATAGATCGTCACCGCACTGGAGGCTGCCACGGGAACCAAAAACGGAAGCTTCTCCACCACCAGTCCCGGCAAACGCTCCCGAAACTCCCTCCACTTCGCCGGCAGCCGTCCCAGCGGCCAGTAGTCCATCAAAAGCAGCGCAAAAGGCAGCGTCACCACCATCGGTTTGGTCATCAGTCCCAGCACCAGAGCCCCCATGACCCCCAGATAGCGCAGCCGGCCGGGTTTTCTCACATAGCCCACATAGGCTCCCATCGTCAGCAGCCAAAACATCGTGCTGAGAACGTTTTTCCGCTCCGCCACCCAGGCCACCGACTCCACACTGAGCGGGTGCAGGGCAAACAACCCCGCCACCAGGGCGCTCCGCCACACGGCCCCGGTCGCGCGATGCAGGATTCCGAACAGCAAAAGGACGTTCACGAGGTGAATCAGCAGATTCACCAGCAGGTGTCCGGTCGGATTCAGTCCAAACAGCTGAACGTCCAGCATATGAGAGTACAGCGTCAGCGGTTTCCACAGACCTTCCTCAATCGCCGTCAGGGCCCAAAGCAGATTGTCCCACGTCAATCCCTGCCGGATCCGAACGTCATCGGTCACATACGCGGCGTCGTCGTAATGAAGAAACTGATGACCCCGGATGGGCGCGTAGACCAGCAGCGTTGCCGCAATCAGAAGCAGCACCACAATCAGTCGTTGATTTTGCAAGAGGCGGAACACCACGCTCGAAAGAGAAGCTAGGGAACCCCTCATTCTAGTCGCCCTTCACCCGGGGGGAAATGGTCTTTTCCGCCATAACGTTCCTCAAAAATGTTAAATCAAGGTTAGCTCAATCCTAGCCCGGTAGGGAGTTGGAGGCAATAGGGGACCTGGCCATCGACACTCAATGAGGAATGCCCATAGGCGACCGACTGCACGCGAATTAGTTATTTACAGCCTTGCGGTCACGCAGTCAGGCTCACGAAACAACACACCCACCGGTCAAACCGGTTGTCAAGGATCAGACCATGATATAAAATCGAAGAGGATTCTGAAATGGTCAACAGCCTTCCCCTTTTGACACTCTCGATCATCCTTGCTCTGGCTGCCTTGGCTTCTTGTGCCGGAGGTGAACAGATTGCTTCCACTGAGCCGAGTCAGACTACACCAGCAACTCCCCAGGCAGAACCGGAATACGAGATGCTACACCCTGCAATCCGGCTTATCCCAGGGTTTTCTGAAGAACGAGTAGGTCCAGATCCCAACCAAGATGACCTGATCGTGACACTATTCAGCTTCGACCGTCCGGATTTAGGATTATCTCCGCGTGAGTTCTACTCTGCTGTCTCGATCCTGGAATACCTTGTTCCCAAATTGGGGATGGAGGACCCAAGACAGCTCATGCCAAGTGGCATCAGCTCTCCAAATACATCTGGAGAGTAGGATTCTTTCGATTCGGATTCAACTGCTGCCCCCACAGGCCGCACAAACGAGTCAGGCCGAATTTGATCAAAAATACTTAAAAGGCTTCTGGTGATCAAGAGTGTTTTCGGCATCCTCCAAAGCCAAGTCTTGAAATGCCAGTACGCGTCCTGATATCCGAAAGCGAAACAGCAACCGATAAAATTCCAGATCCGTAATTTTGCGGGTTTTTCGGATTCGCAGACGCTTGCGCAGCATTTGCCCCAGCTGCCGTAACCCATCCGCATAAGCACGAACAATTGCGCCGATGAGACTCCACACCGAAGCCTGTCGGCAAAAATTTCCGGCCGAGCCTCGGCGCAGCAACGCCGCCAAGAAGTTCCAACACCAACGGTTGAGGGTAAACAGCGGACTCATCATCAACAATGGCAACGGGAAATTTTTGACGGCCAGCCACAAACGATTCCGTTCAATCCAGTAGATCTTTTGGGTCGAAAAGCGTCCGCTCGTGGATGAATGATGATGATAAACCACTGCATCTGGAACATACAGGCATTTCCAGCCCAGCCAGCGACCTCGAATTCCGAGATCGGCGTCGTCCCCGTAGGCAAAAAAGATCTCGTCAAATACTCCCACCTCATCCAGCATACGTTTGCGATAGAGAGCCGCGCAGCCGTCCGGAAAAAGAGTTTCTTCCAGTGTCTTGTATTGTCCCGTGTCCTTTTCTCCCGTTCCACGACCACGATTCTGCCCGTCCGGATAGATCAGATGTCCCGCCTTGTCGATGATGTCGGTCTCAAAAAACAGCACCTTGGAGGCCCACATACCAACCGAAGAGCCGGAAAATCTAATCACCTTGACGAGCTCCTCGATCCACTCTTGAGTTGCCACTGCGTCGTTATTGATAAGGGCAACGAACTCACCCCTGGCCTCCCTGATGGCTGCATTGCACCCTCCTGCAAAACCCAGATTGTGATCCAGGAAGAGAAGTCTGACACGTTCATCTGAAAAGGATCGGACTACCTCCAAACTGGAATCGGAGGAACCGTTGTCTACAACCAGAATCTCCAGAAAAGAATAGCTCTGGGCTGCCAGGGAGAGAAGACACTCGCGAAGCAATTCGGCGCGATTGTAGTTGACCACTACAATGGAAATAAGTGGACTGGAGGCTTCGGTTTTCAAGTTCCAGGTTTAGCGATTTCTTGAAAGGTGAAACGGTTGACTCGGATTACGGACATCCCACGCTAAAATAGAGAAACCCCTGTTCCCGCATTTCATGTCGGCTGTATTGATTTCTCCCGTCAAAGACCACGGGGTACTTCAGCAGCCTTTTCATCTTATTGAAATCAGGATTACGAAATTCATTCCACTCCGTCACCAGAATCAAGGCATCCGCGTCCTTTAAGGCCTCATAATTGTTCTTGGCATAACCAATCTTCTTGCCAAAAATCTTACGGGCCTCTTTCATGGCTTCCGGATCGTAGACCTGAACCTCGGCACCCAATTTCAGCAACTGCTCAATGACGATCAGAGAAGGCGCTTCTCGCATGTCATCGGTTTGAGGTTTGAAGGAGAGTCCCCAAATGGCAAACCTTTTGCCCTTTAACGGACTGTGGCCCCCGTACCTTTTTGCGATCTCTGCGGAAGAAAGCGAAGGCAACTCCTGGTCACTGCTATCAAGGGTCAGATGCGGGGCCTTCTCAGTATCCAGCAGGAGAGCCTGACTGGAGTCTCCATCCGACCCGTCTTCTAACTCACTAGCCGAGGCTTGCCGAGGTGATTCGGCTTTCCTCTCCGAGCACGTCAACCGGTCCAATTCCTCAGCGAGATCAGAAGAATAAAATCGGAGCATCTTGGTGATCAGAACGTGCTTTTGAAATTCGTTGACTTCCTCCACCGCCTTGATCAGCTTCAACGGATAGTTGTTTTCGGAGGCCACTTGGATCAAGGCCTTGATGTCTTTCGGTAAACACGATCCTCCATAACCCAGGCCGGGAAAGAGAAAGGAAGGCCCAATTCTCCGATCGCCTCCCATCCCCTGCCGAACCAGGTTGACATCCGCCCCCACATGATCGCAAAGATTGGCAATCTCGTTCATAAAAGAAATTCGGCTGGCCAGCATAGCATTGGCGGCATATTTGGTCATCTCGGCACTTCGTGTATCCATGACCAAAACACGAGCTCCCGTCCGCATGAATGGAGCGTACAGCTCCTTCATGATTTCAACCACCCGGACTTCTTTGACTCCGATCACGACGCGAGCCGGTTTCATGAAATCGTCAATGGCAGCCCCTTCCTTGAGGAATTCGGGGTTAGAAACAACGTCACACGGAAACCGCGACAAAGACGCGATCTCCCGACCTATTTTCTCAGCCGTCCCTACCGGAACGGTACTTTTGTTGACGATTACCTTATAGCCATCCATAGCCTTGGCGATGGCCCGGGTCGCCGCCATGACATGGCTCAAATCCGATGAGCCGTCTTCTCCAGCAGGAGTTCCCACGGCCATAAAGATGATCAGGGAGTTTTCTACGGCCCTAGGGAGATCTGTGGTAAAAGAAAGGCGCTCCTCGGCGACATTTCTCCGGATCAACTCCTCCAAACCAGGTTCATAAATAGGAACCTTCCCTTTTTGCAGCTGAACGACCTTTGCTTCATCCACATCCATGCAGATCACGTCATTGCCGGATTCCGCGAAGCAGGTTCCCGCCACCAGGCCAACATACCCGGTCCCTATCACACAGATCTTCATGCCTTAACTCGATTTCCTGCCATTATCGAACATTCCTATTCTATCGTGGCATAGACGGTCACTGTTGCGCCTCGCCCCAGGCAAGATTCAAGCAGTGCAACGGGCTGAGCCAAAAGGAACAACGCCAGGTAAATACCCTCCCGGGCAGATAAGCCCCAGGAATGCAGCTTTTCCTTTCGTCTCAGCAGTTTAACACGCTGGGACATGGTATCCAGGGCAGGAAACAAGCTGGAGACCAGGGAGGCTGCATTGTCGCGAAGTGAAAAATGCCGCACCCAGTGGATTCGATATCCCGCCCTGCCCAGAAGATGCAAAACTGCGAAGGTGGTGTAGTTGTACACATGTCTGGGACAGTCCAGTCCGTACCAGCGGGATCCAAACAGCCTGGCTTGAAAGCTTTGTACATTGGGAACCTGAATGATTACCTTACCCGGCCTGCGAAGGAGGTTTTGAAGATCCTTGAGATATCGAAATGGGTCGGTCATGTGCTCGAGAGCATGAAACAGCGTTAAGACATCAAATTTTTCGCCTCGGCTGATCAAGTCCTCCTCCATACCCCGGAAGATTCTTCCGGGTGCATTTGCCTGTCCGATGCGCACGGCCTCCTCGGACTGCTCAAGGCCATAGGCATCAAATCCTGCCTCAAGAGCCAGCTTCAGAAAGGTCCCACCGCCACAGCCAATGTCCAGCAATCGGCCTCGTTCGGTCCCAACCCGTGACAGCACAAATTTGAGTTGATCTCGCCGAACCACCCATTCTCGGTACCAACCTTCAAGCGATGAGATCTTCCCGCCCTCCTGCCACCAATAACCTGGGGGATAAAAATCAGAGAGACGATCTCGAATCTTTTCCTCCTCCTGGAAAAGCAAACCGCAGCTCCCACAACGATAAAGGAGGAATTCCTCAACGGAGACTTCAAAGAAGCGATCGGTCATTCGATAGTGTGGCTTGGCGTCGGGATACTCACAAACTGGACAACGCATGACGTTAAGAAGACAGAAGACAGGAGAAAGGAGGCAGGAAGGATAAAAAACCGCAGGTTTTGACACAGTGAAAGGCTCGGAAATCGACAAGACTAAGAAGCCTATACCCCTTCACTCCTGACCTCTTGTTGGCACCGACTTCTGTCTTCTGTCTCCCGACTCCTGTCTACTGTCTACTGTCTTCTGTCTTCTTCCCATGATTCTTTTATTAAAAAGAAACATCAAGTTATTCCACCCATCCCTCCAGGGTCTCAGCTTCTCTTCACCTGCCCGGTTCGAGTAATTGATGGGAATTTCTCGAAAGCCGATTTGAGGGTTACATAAAGCCTCAATTTTGATCTCCTCGGAGAAGGCCATTTCATCACTACGCAGATTCATCTTCTTCAGTGATTCCTTGTAGAAAATCCACATCCCGGACTGGGAGTCGTGGATCCAGCGAAAATATAGAAGCGACATGATCAGGCTCAGAACCCTGTTCCCCACCATGTTCTTGAACGACATCGACTCCGGATCCTGGATGGGAAATCGAGAGGCTGAAATGAAGCCGACCCTGGAGTTCAAAAGAGCCTCCAGCAGATAGGAAACGGAGTCAACCGGATAAGAGCGATCACCGTCGAGGGTGACGATAATGTCGCCCTGAGCGTGGAAAAGCCCCGTCTTGTAGGCCCTTCCATAGCCTCGAACCGTTTCTTCAACGACCCGGGCACCCCATTTGCGGGCAATCGCAGCAGTTCTATCGGTGGAATCGTTGTCGACAACGATAACCTCGTCCACAAATCCCGGTACTCGAGCCAGAACCTCGTGTATTCCCTCTTCTTCGTTCAGACACGGAATAACGATTGTTATCTTATGTTCTCGATACATGGCGATAGGCTGACAACTGACATGCTACACATTCCATTCAATTGGATCAGGCAAAGAGTCGGAGACGTGTCAGGCTGCGAAGTTCCATCACGCCTACTTGCATCACCTGGTTCAGGCCTCATCTATGAACAGGTACTCCTTGTCACCTTGGGACCCCAAAACGATTATAGTGGTCTTGGTGACGTTAGAAAACCCATACTGCTTTTCATTTGCACAAACAGGCCGAATCCAGCTATCCTCTCTTTCAGCTTTGGAGAGCCTTATGAACTCAGCACATTCTGTCTTCTGTCTTTTGTCTTCATGAACACTCTTATCACAGGTGGAGCCGGTTTTATTGGATCTCACCTGGCGGAATTCCTGCTGCAGCAGGGACAACAGGTGTTTGTCATTGACGATCTCTCAACCGGCAACATCGAAAACATCCTTCCTCTGAAAACCGATCCCAATTTCCACTACACCATCGAGACCATAATGAATGTACCGGTGACGGCCGAACTGGTGGATCGCTGTGATGTGATCTTTCACCTTGCGGCCGCCGTTGGGGTCAAATTGATCGTTGAAAGCCCGGTTCGCACCATTGAAACCAATATCAAGGGCACTGAGATCATTCTGGAACTGGCCGACAAGAAAAAGAAAAAGGTAGTGATTACCTCTACTTCAGAAGTGTACGGCAAAGCAAAAAACTTTCCCTTCTCTGAAAAGGACGACCTGGTCCTGGGTCCCACCCACAAAGGAAGATGGAGTTACGCCTGCAGTAAGGCAATCGATGAATTCCTGAGCCTCGCCTACTGGCAGGAAAAGAGACTTCCTGTAATTGTCGCTCGTTTGTTCAATACCGTCGGCCCTCGCCAATCGGGGCGCTACGGCATGGTGTTGCCCACCTTTGTAAAACAGGCACTTCTGGGAGAGCCCGTCACCGTCTTCGGGGACGGCAGCCAGTCCCGCTGTTTCACTCATGTCACGGATGTGACTGGGGCGCTCTTCAAGCTTTCCCAAACAGAGGAGGCGGTCGGGGGAGTTTTCAATATCGGCTCAGACACGGAAATCACTATTTCCGAATTGGCCAAGCAAGTGAAGGACATGACCGGCAGCAGGTCTGAAATCCAGTTTATCCCCTATGAAGAAGCCTACCAGGAGGGCTTTGAAGACATGCCCAGACGAGTTCCCGACCTTTCACGGATCCAGCAACTCATCGACTATCGACCCACCTTTGCTCTCGATGAAATCATTCAGTCTGTCATCGATTACCAGAGTAGCTTGCTCAAAGCCCGCTGAGAGGC
The DNA here is from genome assembly GCA_036338555.1 of Acidobacteriota bacterium. Classification (GTDB taxonomy): domain Bacteria; phylum Acidobacteriota; class UBA6911; order RPQK01; family JADFOI01; genus JAPYTY01. The sequence continues at coordinate 7,537 of JAYZBY010000092.1, forward strand.
TTCTACCGTTTCTTAAGGAGATGACATCCCGCGGATAAATGTGAGGGCGCATAGAGGTGCGCCTTCCGATCAGCTGGTAAACTCTTGTAGCGGCCGTTCCGCGAGCGGTCCTCCGAAATGCGGGAGCCGCCTCAGGCCGCGATTGGCCACCCTGTAGGTTCGTGTCTCTTTTTTGTCCTCCCCACGCTCGTGAGATTAAAGTAGGGGCGCACGGCCGGGCGCCCACACCTCGCTCCCCAATGTTGCCTGGATCCGAAGAGTGACTGGCGCCTGTAACAGTTGTCTTTAGGCCCAGGCTCCGGATGCCTGTTGAAAGGGTTGGATCTGGAATGTTGGAGGCACCTCAGGTGCCGAATCCGGAAGGCCGCTCATAGAGCGGCCGCTACAAGGCATCGACCACTTACCAAAGGGCGCACGACCGTGCGCCCCTACACAGCTTCCGGATCCTCGGGTGCTTCGGAACCAACGGCACAACCGGAGAACCGGCCAACGGCAATCATCCAGAACCCGGATTGGGGAAGACTAGTCTTGGACCGGTTGTTTTGGCTCCTCGACCGGGGCTGTCGTCCTGGATCGGCGGAAGAGCTCCAGTGTCTTCGACTCCTCAATTTGGACAAACCAGGTACCCTGGTTATTCACCCATCGCTCTGTGATCGGCACGGTTACCGGGTGATTAGAAACGAAAGACCTGATCGCCGTCTTGACCGTCACCTGAACCTGCGTGGGATCGTCGCCCACTTCAATGTCCTCAATCGTGAACGACATAATTCTCGCTTCTCTTCTGTTGACAAAGGTGTTTCTTGACGCAGGGTCTACATACTCAAGCGCGTCGGCCTTTTTTCGCTCCTTTATCAGCATCCACAACTGAGTCACACGCTCCTTGAGGGGCGTGGGGTCGAACTGTGTGTCTGCTGCCTGCGCCGGCCGGGACTCCCCCAAAACCCCTAAACACTGGGAAAAAAGCAGGATACAACAACAAAGAGTCTTCATTTCACCTGTCTATCGTAGAACTGAGAATGCGTCAGCCAAAGAAAACAAAAAAAAAGAGCAACGGCCCGAGGATTCGGGCCGTTGCTCTTTCGGTGATGTGCTAATCCGT
>JAYZBY010000093.1:0-4399 GCA_036338555.1 Acidobacteriota bacterium
GTGTCTTTGCAGTAAAATCCACAGAAAATGTGGAAATAATGTGGGTCTACCGGGAAGAAAATGAGCGCCAAAAGGGCCTTTAGCATTTTGCACCAAGGGAGTGCATTTTGGAGATGAAATCCCCCCTCCGCTTTCACCGCAAGACCGGGCGACATTCTTGCCTGCAAATAGTTGACGCTTACAGCCCGACATCACGACAATGGTGGGACAAAGCGGTGGCCGACCGAGGATATTCCCCATCCGGTGGATGAAGTCAATGTCATATCCAGGTGCTAGCGATACAGGTGGATATGAACTTCATCGTCTACTGGACCGATTGACTGTTTTCGGTGTCCCCACCCGGGTGAGCACATCCTGAAAACGCTAATCTGTTAGACTACCCATCCGGGCATGCCCTCGGATTTCAGGGAATCTGGAAGATCTCGTCCGGGAGCGGTACCCTTCAAGGATATGATTCGGCCACACTCCGGATTCCCCATCACCTGCTTTGCATTTCTGGTTTTCATGGGCTCCCTTTCGAGCTCCAGGGGGCAGGTTCAGTTCATTGACGTGAGCCGCCAGGCAGGGATCAACTGGACCCATGAGAATGGTGCCTCTCCCGAAAAGTACCTGATCGAGACCATGGGCGGAGGAGCCGCCTTTGTGGATTTCGACAACGACGGATGGCTGGACATTTACTTGATCGACAGCGGAACCCATCAACATTCCTCAGCCAGCATTCCAGCCCGTCATGCCTTGTATCAAAACAACCGAAACGGGACCTTCACCGATGTCATTGCCAAGGCCAAGGTAGGGAGAGAGGGCTACGGGATGGGAGTGGCCGTCGGTGACTTTGACAACGATGGATGGTCCGATCTGTATGTGACCCGCTTTGGTCAAAACACGCTTTACCGCAACCTGGGGAATGGGACGTTCGAGGACGTCACTCCGCGGGCCGGAGTAGGGGTTGACGGCTGGTCGACCAGCGCGGCTTTTTTCGACCTGGACAATGACGGAGATTTGGATCTTTTCGTCTGTGTCTACCTGGACTGGGACTACGACAAGGAGATGTACTGCGGCCAGCCTCGGGATGGGTACCGGAGCTATTGCCATCCCCTTCGCTACAACCCGGTCACCAGCGTGCTGTTTGAAAACAACGGCGATGGAACCTTTACCGACATAACCAGTCGGGCCGGGGTGGCCTTACCAGGCAGGGCCCTGGGGGTGGTCACCGGAGACATGAACAACGATGGCTTCGCCGACATTTATGTTGCCAATGATGCGGTGGCCAACTTTCTCTTCAAGAATAACGGGGATGGAACCTTCAAGGATATCGGAATGGTTGCCGGCGTCGCCTTTGGAATCTACGGCAAGGCGGAGTCGGGAATGGGCGTGGACTTTGGCGACTACAATGAGGATGGTCGAATGGATCTGATCATCACCAACATCGATCAGGAGATGAACAATCTTTTTTCCAATCAAGGCGACGACTGGTTTATCGATCTCACCTTGAATGCCGGACTGGGCCAGGCGGCCACCTTGTACAGCGGTTTTGGGGTTCGATTCCTGGACTATGACAACGACGGCGATCTGGATCTGGTGGTCCTGAACGGGCACGTGGTGGATAACATCAACCTATACCGCTATGGCGTGAATTACGCCGAGCCTCCCCTTCTTCTGGAAAATACAGGAGGGGGCCAATTCTCCGATGCAGGCAAGGAGGCGGGACCCATTTGGAGGAAGCCGATGGTGGGCCGAGCGCTGGCCGCTGGGGACTATGACAACGACGGCGATTCGGATTTGTTGTTCGTCAACAACGGCCAACCCGCCGTCCTGCTTCAAAACGAGGGAGGCAACGCCAACCCCTGGCTGGGATTGCAGCTTGTGGGCAGCAAAAGCAATCGCGATGGAGTGGGGGCTATTGTGACCCTGACGACCGATCGGCGAAAGATTGTGCGCGAGCGGAACGGCGGCACCAGCTTCCAGGCCGCCCAGGATCCGCGAATCATCTTCGGTCTGGAAGAGGGGGAAAAGGTCATCTCCCTGGAGGTTCGCTGGCCGGGTGGCGAGGTCCAGCATCTTGACCCGCTCGCGCTAGGCCGTTATCACACCCTTCGCGAGGAACCCTAGTCTCCATGATGCACTATCCGGGCTAGCGGCTATTCCTGAGGAGAACCTGGTAGTTTCTTTGGAAATCGGAGCGTTCCGGATCCAGCCTGACCGCCGCCGCATACTCCTGGATGGCGTTCTCTCGTTGACCCAGCTCCACATAAATATTCCCCAGTAGATTACGAAGGACACCACTTCCAGGATACTTGGCCTTGGCCTTCTCGGCGTAAAGCCGGGCCTGGCGAAAATCGCGTTGCTGATACCAGTACTGCCCCAACAAGTAATTCCCTTCCACCGATTCCGGAGCCAGCCGGGCCATTTCAGAAAGGTGCTGGTAGGCCAATCGAGGGTATCCTGAGGAAAGATAAATCTTGGCCAGATAATTGTGAGCAAGCCACGTATCAGGAGACTTCTCAAGAGCTTCCTCGAACAACCCCAGCGCCTCGTCAACCTGACCTTCCTCCAGTTTTTCCTCCGCCCGCGCAATGACCGATTGAGTCTCTTCATTGAGCGCCGCGGCTTGTTGTTGCGAGGTGCTCATGGCTTGGAATTTTTCGAGGTACTCCTCGGCCCGCACAGGATCTCCCAGACGGCGGTAGGCATCTCCCAGTAGCCGGTAGGCCTCCAAAAAAGGATTGTCTGAACTCTCGATGCGCTCCAGGTAATCGATGGCCTGCTGGGGCTGATTCAATCCCAGGCAAACCTCTGCCAATTGCCAGAGAAACTCGACATTGGAGGGTTCCAACTCAACCGCTCGAAGGATCTCCTGCTTGGCCTGCTCCAGCTTGCTTTGAAGGCGCAAGACGACCCCCGCACCAAATAGGGGCGGGGCCATACCCGGCATGCCTTCAGCCGCTTTCCGAAAATAAACCAGGGCCTGGTCCAGATTCGAACCGTCCATATGAATCTGAGCCCGGCGAAAATCGACCGGGGCGACTTCAAAATCCTGGTCCGCGATCCGGTCCAATATTTTCATGGCCAGCTCGAACCTCTCTGCCCGGTAGTACAGATCCGAGAGAAGCCAAAGCTGTGCGGTCTCCAGTTGATCGACTTTACCTTCCTGGTCAAAGAGGCTTAAGACCTCTTCGGCCGCCGCCCACTGCCCGATAGCGGAGAGGATGTCGGCAAAGCCCAGGGCATATTCCACCTCATCGGGATCCAGCTCAGCGGCCTTTTCCAACTCGATCACGGCCTCCACCAGATTCCCCTCAGCCGCCAGCGCGATACCGGTGTAAAAGTAGGCCCCTGCATCCTCTTGATCGGCTTGCTTGCAACCATCAAACGAGGCCAGGGCATCGGCGATGCGTTCGTCTTGCAGGAATTTCTTGCCCTGTGCAACGCAATCCTGGGCCTGGACGTCCGACAGGCCGACCAGCACCCAGAGTGCTACCGTCAGCACTCGGAAAGGGCCAGGGACCGAGCCGAAGGGCTTCCAATCCACGCCACCCTTGGAGAACCAGCGGTTATCAGGACTTTTTTGTGACATTTTTCTCGTCTACCTCCGGCACCCAACGGGGACGAAGATCGCCAAAACCACCTCCCCAGATTTTTTCGGTGGGATTCACGACAACAAAAGCTCGCTCATCGGCTGAATAGACACCTGACTTCATTTGAGAGACCTCAGAAGGCTCCACGGCACAGAACAGGACGTGTCGAGGTTGGCCCGTATACATTCCACGTCCTTCGAATCCCGTCACTCCACGCTTAAGTAGAGAGAGTAAGTGCTCGCTGACTTCCTGGGGCTTATTGGTGATAATAATAGCCAGCTGCTCATGCCGATGGACCACCCCTTTGGCCGCCTTCGTGAGTTTAAAAATGAGATCACTTGGATATTCCAGCAATTCGCTGTCGGAGAATACTTCGCCGGGCGATGCCCTTAACCCGATCGTCAAGGTCGCCAGCAAAACAATCCCCAGGTAAAAAAGCCCCACCCCTACCACTACCACTGGACCGGGGATGAAACCGATGGATGCGTAAGGCAGGAGTGCTCGCCAGGAACCCGTGACGCCGGGATAAAGCATCAGCTTGACCAGCCAGGCACCCACCAAAATGGTGAAGATCCAGATGTAGTTTCGTCTCAGTCGCCGTCCGATGGCTTCCCAGAAGCTAATCGGAAATTCGGGGTTGAGCAGGCTTCCGACTAATTGCATGGCCCACTCCGAGTGCAATTCCACCGAGGGGTCCAGGGCTCTGGCAAAAAACTGGGTCTCCAGAAGACGCAACCGCAAGGCCGATAACTCATAGTAACGATAACGTCTGGACTCGATGACCAGGAAAAGCCACACCAGAAGCAGGCTCATCAAGATGACGA
>JAYZBY010000094.1:0-11014 GCA_036338555.1 Acidobacteriota bacterium
TTTACAAGAAATGAGTTCAGAAGCCAGAAGACAGGAGAAGCGCGCTTCGCGCGCAGAGAAACGCCTCGCTGAAGCTCGGCGTGGAGAAACGTACCTCGCCCGCCGGTACTTCTGATTTCGGAATCGGCGCACTGAGGCGCCTGCCACACTGAGGTATTTCCCAGACCAGGGTGGGACAGTAGGGGCGCACCGGCCGTGCGCCCCCAAAACAGGCTGCAGGATTGTACCACCCTGGAACGTGAAACCTGGAACCTGGAACGTGGAACGCGCTGGTCGAAGACCAGCTGCCGGTCAGGGGTTAGGGGTCAACCTCTTCCCCCTCCTTGCCTTTCGTCTCCTCCACGTCATAGCATCTGGAATCGAATCTTACGATGTCATTGAAACGATCTACAACTGTTGTACTGGCACTGGCGGTTCTAACGGCCTCCGTAACCCTGTATGCCCAGGAGGGAAAACAAACCACGGCTCACTGGACCGAAGGTCCAATTCAGATTGACGGCCGATTGGAGGAGTCTGATTGGGATCTAGCTGAACCGGTTTCCGATTTTGTGCAGGTGGAACCGCGCGAAGGCGGAACGCCTACGGAGCGAACTGAGGTCCGTGTTCTTTTCGACCAGGACCGGTTGTACATTGGCGTTTATCTGTACGACTCATCGCCAGATCGGATTCTCATCAATGATCTTCAGCGTGACTTTCAGACTCACGAGGGTGATGTGTTCGGGGTGATCGTCGACGCCTTTAACAAAAACCGTACCAGCTTTGCGTTTTTCACCAATGCCGAAGGTGCCAAAAACGACAGCCAGGGTCTGGGAAACGGGCGCTACACCAACACCTCCTGGGATGGTATCTGGTACACGGCATCCCAGGTTCAGGAGGACGGGTGGACTTGTGAGATAGCCATTCCTTTCAGGACGCTGCGGTTTGAAGCTCAGGAGAATCAGGTTATGGGGATCAATTTCAAACGTCGGATTCGACGCAAGAATGAAGACCTCTACTGGAGTCTGGTGCCGAGGCGCTACAACAGCCATCGGGCATCGCTCTCGGGTGATCTCCTGCTGGAAAGAAAAATCACGCCCGGTCGAAACTTGCAGGTCAAGCCCTTTGCCACCCTCAAAGTTGAAAACACGCGTTTGTCCGGCCAGGGATCCACGGATTCCGATCCTGAAGCGGGTGTTGACGTGAAATACAGTCTGACTCCGGGTCTGACGCTGGATTTGACCTACAACACGGATTTCTCTCAAGTGGAAGTGGATACCGAGCAGATCAACCTGACTCGCTTCAGCCTGTTTTTCTCCGAGAAACGCGATTTTTTTCTTGAAAACGCAAGTCTTTTCCAGTTTGGTGACATTCCTTCCGAGAGGGGACCCCGCCGTTCCGAAGAGAACCAGCTCTTTTACAGCCGCCGGATCGGACTTTCTTCCGGAGGGAACCCGCTGCCTTTGCTGGGTGGCGCCCGACTGACGGGAAGAGTCGGCCCGGTGGCGCTGGGGCTGATGAACATCCATCAGGAGGAAACGGAAACAGCGCCCTCCAACAACTTTTCGGTGATGCGGGTGAGCTACGATTTGCTGGAAAGCTCCGACGTGGGGGCGATCTTTATCAACCGTGAGGGTGGAGATCCCGGTGACTACAACCGCACCTATGGGGTGGACGTGAATTTCCAGTTCCGTCAGAAATTTCGCCTCAACTCTTTTGTAGCCGGAACCCAGAGTCCCGATTTAGCCGGCAACAACTGGGAAACCAAGATCTCCGGTCAATGGGACGACGGCTTTCTTCAGGTCCGGGGCTTTTTCGCCGATGTAGGTGAAAACTTCAATCCTGAGGTGGGTTTCGTTCCTCGCCAGGGGGTGCGGATCTACCAGTACAACCTGGGTCTTCGACCGCGGCCTGCGGGGGATGGCTGGATCCGGGAAATTCATCCTCACGGCAACACCAAGTACTTCACCGATCGTGACAACCTCACTTTGACCAAGGACAGCCACTTTGGGCTTCAGTTTTTCTTTCGCGACCGGAGCAGCTTCGAGGTCAGTGTCGATCCACAGTTTGAACGTCTTAGAGAACCTTTTCGCCTCCGCGAGGGGGTGATCATCCCACCGGGAGATTACGGCTACAACGAGTTCAAGGTGAATTACAGCTCCGACCAGAGCCAGCTTCTTTCGGGTTCCATGGACTTGACGACGGGCGGGTTCCTGGATGGAGACAAGACCAGCATCGATTTTGCGGGGAACCTTCTGGTCAAGCCGAACTTTTTCGCCAGCTTCAGCTATCGCTATAACGACGTGGACGTCAGGGAGGGAAGCTTCCGGGCCGACCTTTATGGTTTGAGTCTTCACTACTCCTTCAATCCCCGTGTATTTGCCGATGTGTTTGTGCAGTACAACCAGGACATCGACAAGGTCCTGACCAACCTTCGCTTCAACTGGATTCACCATCCCTTGAGTCATTTGAGCTTGGTGTTCACTGAGGAGCGGTTCAGCGGGTTGGGTGCCGACGTTTCACGAGCCGTCATTGTCAAGTACACTCATCTACTGCAGTTCTAGTCCGGATTATGGCCAAAAAAGAATACAGGGGCTGGCGAATGGAGTTCGCGCGCAGTCAGGACATTCAGGGGCGATGGAGCGACCGGATTGCCCTGGAATTGCCCTACCCTGGGGGTGTGTACGAAAAGTCCCTGGGCGGGGAGATCTTCTTTAAAACCGAACCAGAAGCGGAATCCAGTGGTTGGACACTGGCCAGGGACTGGATTGACAGCGATGGCAGGATACAGTTGAGCCAGGTGGGTCCTGCTGATTTCCCCTTTCAGTTCCAGGTCGGAGACCGGGTGAGATGGACGCTGAACGAGGAGACCGAAGGAACCATTCAAGAAGGGTTCTTCTCGGCTGGGGCGGAAGGTTCGCCTAAAGTGAACTATCAGGTCCGGAAGGACGATGGGCTCTTTTTCACCACCCAACAGGAGTGCCTGGTGAAATTGGAGGAGAACCTTGACGAGGAACTTTAACCCAGAGCAGCACATTCCCGATATCGGAAGCAGGTGACGAGATGGTCGTTCACCATACCGGCGGCTTGCATGTGCGCATACATGATGGTGCTGCCGACAAATTTGAAACCCCGCTTTTTCAGATCTTTGCTCAAGGTCTCGGATTGTACCGAGGTGGCAGGAAGATCGGACATCGTTTTCCAGCGGTTTTGAATGGTTTTGCCGCCAACGAATCCCCAGATGTAGGAATCGAAGCTGCCGAACTCCTGTTGGATCTCTAAAAAAGCCCGGGCGTTGCTCACGGCAGCCGTGATCTTCAGGCGGTTGCGGATGATGCCGGGATTCTGAATCAAGATCTCGATTTTCTTTTCACTGAATCGAGCGACCTTGACGGGATCAAAGCCGGCAAAGGCATTCCGGTAAGCCTCTCTTTTCCGGAGTACGGTCAGCCAGCTCAAACCCGCCTGAGCCCCTTCCAGCATGAGGAATTCGAATTGTTTGCGATCGTCGTGAACGGGGACTCCCCACTCCGTGTCGTGGTACTTGACATACAATTCGCCGCCCCGGTCTCCCCACTCACAACGACCGGTTGATTCGGTTGTTCCTTGCGCCGTCATTTTAATCGCTGTTTTATCCTACTCCCTCGATCCTAGCAAGGAACCCCCGACCCCTCATCAGGCCGCTCTGCGAGCGTCCCTGAGGAGTTTTTCACCACAGAGACACAGAGGCACAGAGAAGATAATTTTCTTCTTTGTCTTATCTCTCCAATCTCAGCTGGCGCACGGCCGTGCGCCCCTACTTTAGCCCGAATTATGCATGAATTGTCTACTGCAGGGCCGCAATCATCCGGCGCTGATTGTGTTGTGCATCCTTGTGCTCCTCGGGGTAATACAAGAGTACCCCTGCGGGGCCCCGCGTCGCACGCCTTGTCATCGCGGCGCCTGCGGCCCTTCGTCACGACAACTTATACACAATCCGGGCTTGGCTGCAGGATCGTGCCAAATTGGAACGTGAATCGTGGAACCTGGAACGTGGAACGCGCTGGTCGAAGACCAGCAGCCCCTTCGGTCGCTTTGATTCAAAATTTGTAGAAGAAGGTCATCCGAGGCACGAAATCGGTGGTGGGCCGGGTCCCATCCTCCCGCTTGTCGTAGCGAACGACCTCCAGATTGGGCATCAGGTTGAAGTCGTCGCTGACCTGGAGATCAATGCCCCCAAGAAAGAAGTGAGATTTGGCTGTGGGATCAAAGGGGAGATAAGAGATCCCGGCTCCATCCGGGTTGGGGTCAAAGGCCCGGTCGTAGCGTGCGAACAGTGAAGCCCTGGGAGTGAACTTCCAGACTCCCCACAGGGAAAAGACATCCAACTCCAGGTCGGAAGTTCCACTGCGAGTCTGGTGAGCGTACTGAATGCCGAGGCGGCCCGAATCGTACTGGAAGGCCAGGAAACCCTGGAAGGTACGTCGGAAGTCCCCCAGAGGAAGATCTTCGTAGTCGGTATAAATTTCCGCTGTTATCGATTCCGTGGGGTGGGCGCTCAAGGCCATTTGAACATTCTTGCCGGTGTCGGTTTCGCTGCCGGTCCCCGAGCCATTGCCCAGCATGAAGTGGTAGCGGACCTTCCGGTCCGAATCGAAGCTCCCTCTCAGGGCTAATCCCAGATCTCTGGTGTTTCCCCACTTTTGAAGATCCAGGGCGGACTTTTCCACCGACCGGTAGCCCCAGATCCTGTCCACTGAGTCGGTGGTGGCTGTGGGCGACATTCCCAGATAGGCTTGATGGTTCCCAGTAAAATTCCACCTCAACCAGGCATCCTTGATGAAAGGATTGAGCTTGCTCCTGGAGGTGAAGTCACCGGCTGAATTCATCTCCAAACGTAAACGCATGTCAAAATCCGGGTTCAGGGATTTGTCGAAAGTCAGATAGGTTCGGCGAACCCAGAATCCATTGCGGTCTTCCAGACTTGAATCGTGGTTGGCGGCCATCCAGTAGTAGTCGCCAAAGAGGTATCCACTGATCTTGATGGCTGGATCATTTGCCGGGGTATCCTGGCTTTGAGCCGCGACCAGGGGTTGGGATACCGCGGCAACCGAACTTTCCGGGGGAGACTCCTGGGGTGTGTTCTGGGATTGCACCTGTTCGCGCAGTTCCTGAACCGTCTGTTCCAGCATCTCTATGCGCCTGAGCAATTCATTGAGCTGGTCCGAAGAGATAGCACTTTCCTGCTGGGCCCATCCACTGCTGCCGATCCCCAGCCCAACCAATAACGTGCTCACCAATAGTTTCATGCTTCTGGCCCTTTCTCTTTGATCAAGTCCAAATCCGCCGGCGAAAACGTGGTCTTTTTTCCTACCAAATCATAGTATGACTGGAGAGTGACGATTAAGAAAAGGTAAGAGCATGGAATTTTTTCTGGTCGCTGTCGTCTCGCTGCTGGTCTCACCGCTGACCCTTTATTCGGGGTTCGGGCTGGGCACCGTGCTGATGCCAGTCTTTGCACTGTTTTTTCCTCTGCCCCTGGCCGTGGCGGCGACCGCGGTGGTTCACGGGGCCAACAATGCCTTAAAAACCCTTTTGATGGGCAGATCGGCGGAGTGGTCCCTGGTCCTGCGTTTCGGCCTGCCGGCCATTCCCTCTGCATTTGCAGGGGCCGCCCTGCTGAGCCTTTTATCCGGAACCCGGGAGATCGCCACCTATTCGCTGGGGGGAATCCAGGCGGTAATTTCGCCGTTCAAGCTGCTGATGGCGGTCTTGATCGGGGTGTTTGCGCTGTTTGAGCTGCTGCCCACACTGCGAACCATGCGCTTTGACCGGAAGTATCTGACGGTGGGAGGAGTTCTGTCAGGTTTCTTCGGAGGCCTGTCAGGGCATCAGGGAGCCCTTCGGTCGGCCTTCCTGGCCAAGGTCGGAGTATCTAAGGAGGCCTTTGTGGGGAGCAATGCCGTTATCGGTCTGATGGTGGATGTGGCCCGATTAACGGTTTACGCCGGAGCCATTTCAAGTGTGCAGTCCGAACACGGCCTGGGTTCGAGTGAGTGGCCGCTGATCGCAACCGGCGTGGTGGCGGCCTTTGCAGGGGTCATGATCGGGAAGGGAATGCTCGAGAAAGTCACCATGAAATTCATCCAGACCCTGGTTGGCGTGTTGTTGATGGCCATCGCGCTGGCCCTGGGTAGCGGGGTCTTGTAGCGACCGCGCTCTCCTTCGCCTCAACCTCCCAGCTGAACTCGCATCGCGTTGGATGCCGGGGCTGTTCCCGGAGCAAACGGTTTAACGATTCTCCTGCGAGCGCACCCTTTCTCGTGCCTCTTCGGCGGACTCCATGGGAGCCCAGGGAAGGGGAGCCTGAGCAACCGGTGCCGGCAGGCCGGTTTCTTCCTGGCAGCGGGCCAGAATCTCATCCAGTGAGGGTCCGAAGTCAAAGAGTTCCCCCTCACCCCGCTCGGCGCGAATCTTATCGCGAAGCTGCTGGCTTGCCTTCTCGTCTCCCAACACCACGCCGTAGTCAGTTCGGGCCTTTTCCGGGGAGACCAGACCCTTGGCCACGTCGCCCTCGACCGTCTCGACCGGGCGGTCCAAGGGATCCTTCCAGCCTCCGCCCCCCGCCGTTCGGTAGATGAGCATGTCGCCGGGCTCGACCCGGACTTCGTCGCATTTGGAGGGGAGGCGTTCCCGGGTTCCGTCTTTCCGTACCAGAATTTTTTCGGAACGCATGCCGGGTTTTCCGCCCAGGATTCCCCAGGGATAGGTCAGCCAACGATCATCATGAATCGAGATTTCCCCGGGTTCCAGATAGACGTAGCGCTTTTCTATTCCATTGCCGCCCCGGTGAAATCCGGCACCCCCCGAATCGGTGACGGTGGTGTAGCCATCAACTCGGAGCGGATAGTAGCTTTCAAGATATTCGGTGGGGATGTTCTCAAACAGCGGCCACCAGGAATGGCCGTCCATGCCGTCGCCGATGGGTCGGCCGGGAATTCCTCCATAGGAGATCTCCATGACATAGAAGAAGTCTCCCTTCCGGTCCCACCCCGAGTACAGCATATAAGGACTGGTCCCGTAGCCGGCGGCGGTACTGAATTCCGGAGCACCCCGGGCCAGGGCACCTCCCAAAACGTCAAACAGGCGAGTCAGAGCGTGGGTTCGACAGCCCAGAGCCGACGGGAACCTGGGATGAAGCAGACTTCCATCGGGGATGATCACGTGCAGCAGGGGGTAAAATCCGTCGTTGAAGAGGATCTGAGGATCAAAGATCATAATAAGGTAGACGCCGATGAACATCTTGAACATGCCCTCATTCAGGTAGAAGTTGACCGGGCCAACCGCCTGGGGGTCGGTTCCCGACCAGTCGAAGTAGGCGTGGTCTCCTTCCCGCCACATGGTCAGCTTCATCTTGTAGGGCCCGTTGCCCAGACCATCGTCGTCAATCCAGTCTTCGAAGGAGACGGGTTGCTCGGGAATGTTCTGTTGGATGAGGCTGGACATGGCCTTGTAGGTTCGGTCCAGTAGCGCCTGGCAGCCCGCCAGATAAAGATCCTTGCCAAATCGCCGGCAAAGCTCCAGTACCCGCTTTTCTCCGGCCCGGCAGCCGGCCACGATCGCCAGCAGGTCGGCCCGATTCATCTCCGGCATGCGCACGTTGTTCAGGATCAGCTTGAGGATGTTCTCTTCCGGTTCGCCCTGGTTGAAAATCTTGATGGGGGGGATTCGAATGCCTTCCCCGAAAATCGTCTTGGCCCCGGTGGGCAGGGAGCCTGGCAGCGGGCCCCCGGAATCCATCTGGTGCCCAAACATGCTGGACCAGCCGACCAGTTCATCCTGATAAAAGATCGGGACCAGAACCAGCCAGTCGTTGATGTGAGAAATGGCTCCACCGCAATGGTAGGGGTCACTGGTGAGAATCACATCTCCCGGGTTGACGGTCTGATCGAAACTCTCCATCATCTCCGAGATGTAGGAGCCGAACTGTCCTACCACCATGCGTCCCCGGGGATCGGTCAGCATCGGAAACTCATCGTGCTGCTCGCGGATGACCGGGCTCATGGCAGTTCGAAACAGAACTGCATCCATCTCAAAACGGGCGTTTTTCAGGCCCCCCTCGATGATGTCCAGGGTAACCGGGTCGACCTCGATATTGGGGATTTCTGCGATCTTGACATCTTTCATAGGCTCATCACTCGGGGTTAATGAGAATGTTCAGGTAACGGTCCACCTCTGCGGAGTGTCCGGACAGGATCACCGTGGTGGCGTCAAATTCAGTGACAATGGCGGGGCCCTGAATCTGATTTCCAGGCCGGAGCTTTGCCCGGTCATAGACCTTGGTCCCGATCCAGTTTCCCTGGAAATAAACCTGGTGTTCGTCAATGACCGCCGGGGAGGAGTCGGGGCCTTCGATGGCACTTTCCGGAATCTGCGGCACCGGGACTTTGCCCACGCCGACGGCCCTTAAATTGACGATTTCGCAGGGTGTGTCGGCCATTTGAAATCCATAAAACTGTTCATGAATCTGGTTGAACTTCTCGGCCAGGAAATCGGTTCCCGAGTCAGTGAGTTCCTCGACGGTGATATCGACGGGAATCTCATAGCCCTGGCGGTAGTAACGCATGTCCACGTTGAAGCTGTAAACCTGACTCTCCTCGGCAATGCCCTCCCGTTTCATCCAGTCTTTGGCTTCCTCACCCAGTTCCTCGAGAATCTTCAGAAGCTCCTCGGCTGAGACCGAGTCCACGGTTCGGATCAAGGTCCGAGCGAATTCGTCCCGAAAGTCAGCCACCAGGTCCCCGCTCGCACACAACAGCCCCGGAGCCGGGGGAACGATGACGGGAAAGGATCCGATCAAGCGTGCCACCGCGTTGGCGTGCATGGGACCGGCTCCCCCGAAGGCCACCAGGGCGAAGTCGCGCGGATCATATCCCCGCTGGACGGAAACCATCCGAAGTGCTCCGGCCATATTTTCGTTGACGATATCCAGGATGCCCTGGGCCGCCTGGTGGACATCCAGCCCCAGCGCATCGCCGATTGGCTGTATCACCTTGGTGGCCGCTTCGGGGTCCAGCTGCATCTCTCCTCCCAGCAGTTGCGGGGGCAGGTGGCCGGCCACCACATTGGCATCGGTCACGGTGGGGTCAGTACCCCCTTTGCCGTAACAGGCCGGCCCCGGATCGGCACCTGCGGACTGGGGTCCCACCCGCAGGGCCCCGGTGATCTCCGGAACGTGGGCGATGGACCCGCCTCCGGCCCCCACCGAGTGAACATTTACGCTGGGGACTTTCACACGGAAGTACCCCAGTTCCGTCTCCCGGGCGATGGTGGGTTGTCCCTTCTGGCACAGGGCCACATCGGTGGAGGTTCCTCCCATGTCGAAGGTCAGCAAATCCGAGTATCCTGCACGACCGGCCACGAACAGCGCTCCGGCCACACCCCCTGCCGGTCCGGAAAGGATGGCATAAATGGGATTCTGCTTGGCCAGTCCGGTGGTCATTAAACCGGCGTCGGAACGGAGAATGTTGATCTCGCCTTCCAGGCCGAGGTCCCCGAGGGAGCTTTCAAGATTGCTCAGGTAGCCCTCCACCTTGGGGCGGACGTAGGAGTTCATGCAGGCCGTCAGGGTTCTTTCGTATTCCCGGATCTCCGGTAGGACATCCGAAGAGAGAGTCACGGGGAAATCGGGGTGAAGTTCCTGGACGATCTTCTTGATCTCTTTCTCATGAGCGGAGTTGGCAAAGGAGTTGATCAGTGAGACGGTCAAGGACTCAACGCCGGAGTCAACCAGGTCCTGGACGATTTCGCGGACCTGGTCTCCGTCGAGCGGCTGGACCACGTCACCCTGGGCGCTCATTCGTTCCTGCACTTCACGGGTGTCCTCCAGGGCCACCGGCGGATCGGGTTTGATCATGATGATCCAGCCTGCCAGGGGGCCGGGGGTCTGAGAGCGGGCCAGGTGCAGCACCTGCTTGAAGCCTGAAGTGGTCAGCAGGCCGACCCGAGCCCCCTTGCTTTCGAGCACCGCATTGGTGGCGACGGTGGTTCCATGCATGACGTGAGAAACATCCTTGAGCGACAGCTGGCGCTCCTCCAGAACGCGCTTCACACCGGTGAGAACACCCTGGGAAGGATCGGCAGGGGTGGATGGGGTCTTGACCCGGGACAGGTCCCCCGTCTCTTCGTGGACCAGCAGAAGATCGGTAAAGGTGCCGCCCACGTCAACTCCCAAGCGATAGGCCATGGATCCTCCTTCTTTTAAAGCCGATTGAAACCGGCCGGGGCCGCTGTTAAAACCGGATTACCGGTGTTGTTTCCATTCCCCAAGGAAATATAGTTGTAAAGGATAAAGAGGCAAAGGATTGACTGTCAAGAAGCCCCTGCTGCGAGCCTCATTTGCTGCCGGTAGTCGGTGATGGGATTCTTTTGTAAACCTGTTGGCTAGTAATCGGATGCCTGAGTCGTTGGGTTATGAGCCTCCGCGTGTATTGGCTCGTCTTTCCTGCTCAAGCATTTACGTCCTTCTTGTTTCCTGGTGTTTGCTGTTGTTCGGGGAGTTCTGTGGTAGGAATGTGGTAGGTCCCTCAAGGCAGCACTATCGACCGGTGGCCTTCGAGTCTGTCGCTACCGCATCCTCCCCGGAGGGTCTCGGGTCCATGAGCTTCAACCCTTCAATCGAGGTCCTCACCTCATCGAGGCTGCTCCCCTGGCCGCCACCGTCAGTGCGTGCATGTGCATGTCGATCTTGGGTTCCGGCGAAGATGGAGGAGGTAACGGCTCGGCGCATGCACCCAGCAATCCCACCAGCAGCACAACCGACAATGAACGTTTCATGAGGTAGCTCCTCCTTGCTGATTCCGACTAGATCCTGGTTGGGCCTCTTGGTACTTAGTCACCAGGAGGGCCATTGGTGTTCCCTAATTAGGACAATTCTGAGAAAAACCGGAGCGCTTCCGGATTGGCCACGGCTTCTTTGGAGCATGCCTGCTCCAGCGGAATGCCAGAGAGAATGCGCTTGATGGGCACTTCCAGCTTCTTTCCGCTCAGGGTCCGGGGG
>JAYZBY010000095.1:0-6169 GCA_036338555.1 Acidobacteriota bacterium
TCAGGCACCTCCCACATTCCGGACTCTTCTTTCTGGATTCTGGATTCTAGATTCCCTCTCCCGAATCCTTCCGGTCAGCCAATTCAGGCCGCCCGCACCAATGCCCTACCGCACCTCTGCACGAAAGAACAAGAAAACGAAAGAACGTTTTAGGCCAGATACCTCCTGCTATAATCGGGCCCATGAAAAGTCCCCTTTCGGCCCTGCTGCTGGGGCTGGCCGTGGTTGCTTCGACTCTATTGCATGCCCAGAGTCCAGGCCTGGATGAGGAAGCCCGAGTCTGGGTGGAGTCCACCTTTGAAGAAATGAGCCTGGACGAAAAAATCGGCCAGCTGATTATTGGGGGTGCCGATAGCGATTTCACCAACCTCAGAAGCGATAAATTTCAAAAGATCCGCGACGACATCACTCGCTACCATGTCGGGGGGTACCATGCCTTCGGAGGAGAACTGCTCTCAGCCGCCCTCCTGATTCAACGCATGCAGGAACTGGCCTCGGTGCCCCTTTTGATCACCGCCGACCTGGAAGGCGGAACCGGGCTCATTTTCCGGGGCGGGACGCGCTTTCCCAAGGCGATGGCTCTGGCGGCCACCTTTGATCCCGAGAGTGCCCGTCGAGTGGGACGAATGACGGCACTGGAAGCCCAAAGCATCGGAGTGAACATCAATTTTTACCCGGTCGTGGATGTCAACAACAATCCACTCAATCCCATCATCAACATTCGCTCGTTTGGGGAGGATCCCCAGCAGGTCTCGAGAATGGCCGTGGCTTATATTGAGGGATTTCAGGAGAACGGCCTGATCGCCACCGCCAAGCACTTCCCCGGCCATGGAGACACCAGCACCGACTCGCACCTCCAGCTCCCCGTAATCAGGGTATCGCGGGAGAGATTGGAACAGGTGGAACTGGTTCCCTTCAGGGAGGCGATTCGAGCCGGCGTGGGCGCCGTCATGACGGCCCATCTGGTCATTCCGGTCCTGGAACCCGGGCCCGCTGTGCCGGCCACTCTTTCCGAGCGTATCTCAACCGATCTTCTCAAGCGGGAAATGGGATTTGACGGCCTGGTGGTCACCGATGCCATGAACATGGGAGGTCTGCGCCATCACTATGGAGATGCGGAGGCGGCGGTTCGGGCTTTCTCTGCCGGGGCCGACCTGATTCTCTTTCCATCTTCAATCCAGAAAGCCTTTGTCGGTCTCCGGGAGGCTCTGCGACAGGGCCGGATCTCGGGGTCGCGCCTTGACCGATCGGTGCGCCGGATTCTGGAGGTAAAGGCAGGTCTGGGCCTTCATCGCGGCTCCCGTTCCTATCTTTCGGCCATCGATCAGCAGGTGGGCGCACCCGAGCAGCTGGAGTCGTCCCAGAGGATCATGGATCGGGCCATCACCCTGGTTCGTGATGAGAACGATGTTCTGCCCTTTTCACCCGGACCGAATGCCAGGGTGTTGCTGTTGACCCTGTTGGATGAGCGCCGCCCCAGAGAAAGCCGCGGAGCCGCTTTTGTGGCCCAGTTTCTCCGCCGGCATCGTCGCACTCAACATCTGGAGGTACTTCCCGATGTTTCCGTCCAGCAATCGGATTCGATCGAGGAGCTGGCCAGGGATGCCGACTACCTGGTCGTAGGAACCTATATCAGAGGCGCCGCCAACAAGGGCGAACTGGGCCTCTCTCCTGGTGAGATGCGACTCCTGGAGCGTCTGTCCAGGATTCGCGGTCCTGCCGCCTTTGTCCTTTTTGGAAGTCCCTATTTGCTGCCGCTTGTTTCCCAGCTGACTACCTATATCGTCGCCTACGACGACTACCCAGGTGCTGAAGTGGCAGCCGTCAAAGCGATTCTGGGAGAAACTCCCTTTCTCGGCAAACTGCCCGTCAGCCTTCCGGATCTCTACCCGGTTGGACATGGGATAAGAAAATAAACGCTATGGGTTTCACGACTCTCGATTATGTGGTCCTCGTTGGTTACCTGCTGGGCTGTGCCATTTTCGGGACGCTGATCGGCCGGGGCCAACGGAACATCAATGATTATTTTTTGGCCGGCAAGAAGATGCCCTGGTGGGCCATATCCTTTTCGATTGTCGCCACCGAAACCAGTACCCTGACCTTTATAGGAGCTCCGGCCATCGCCTATACAGGAAACCTGACCTTCCTCCAGGTGATCGCAGGGTACTTTCTGGGGAGACTCCTGGTGAGTTTCGTTCTCATTCCTTCCTACTTCAAAGGATCCCTTCACACCGCCTACCAACTCCTCAACCTCCAGTTTGGAAAGAAGATTCAGAACTTTTCCGCCCTCCTCTTCCTGGGGAGCCGTTCCCTGGCCGATGGAGTGCGCTTATTTGCCACTGCCCTGGTGTTATCGGTCGTCACCGATCTGGCGGATCATTGGACGGTCCTCATCATCGGCGTTGCAACCATTGCCTATACCTTTTATGGAGGCATGCGTGCGGTGGTTTGGAATGACGTGGCCCAGCTCATTATCTACATGGGCGGAGCGGTGGTTGCCTTTTTCGTGGTGCTTGAGGGAATCCCCGGCGGCTGGGCTGAAGTCGTCAGTTTAGCCGCTCCTTTGGAGAAGTTTCAGTTCATCGATTTCACCCTGGATTTGAGCCTGGCCTACACCTTTTGGGCGGGACTGGTTGGAGGCGCCTTTATCACCTTCGCCACTCACGGCACCGATCAAATGATGGTTCAGCGCTACCTGGCCTGTGGAGACCGCCGGGGCAGCCAGCTGGCCCTGATTTTTAGCGGTCTGGTGGTCTTCCTACAGTTTTTGCTGTTCCTGGTCATCGGCGTCATGCTCTATGCTTTTTATGAACGTTTTCCCCTGGGTCAGGAACTGGAACAGGTGGATCGGATCTTTCCCATTTTCATCGTTGAGCAGATGCCGGCAGGCTTTTCCGGACTGATCATTGCGGCCATCTTCGCTGCCGCCATGTCGACGCTTAGCAGTTCCCTCAATTCCCTTTCCTCCTCTTCGATCAACGATTTTTACAAGGTGTATCTGGTGCAGGAGGCTTCCGATGCTCATTACCTCCGCGCATCCCGGACGGCAACGCTGGCCTGGGGAGTCGTCCTGATTGTGATCTCAATGTTGGCGAGAAACTGGGGCGAGGTCCTGCAGGTAGGACTGACGATCAGTAGCATTACCATGGGGAGTGTCCTGGGGGTCTTCCTGCTGGGCCTCCGGAGACGTCAATTAAGGGAGGGACCGGCACTGGTTGCCATGATTTCGGGTCTGATGATCGTTTTGGTCCTCCATCTTTTGAGCGACGTTGCCTGGACCTGGTACATGCTGATCGGAACCTCCACGACCTTTGGGGTGGGGATTTTCTACGAAGAGTGAGCCGTTGAGTCTTGCCAATCGGACACTTTTGTCTGAGGTCCTCACATGTAGTAGCATGAGTTCAGCTGCTTGAGGGAAGTCCCTTCTGGCGGAAATTCATTCCTTGAGGGACCAATCCGGCTCAGGATTGTTGAGAAAGGAAGCGACGTAATGGATATCACCCAGTTACTCCAATTCGCAACTACGGAAGGTGCTTCGGATGTTCATATCAGCACGGGACAACCTCCCATTCTGAGACTGCACGGGGATATGAAAAAATTGGAGCACCCCGCCCTGTCCGATGAAGAAGTTCACCGGATGATTTACGACATCATGGGAGATCACCAGAAAAAAGACTTCGAGGAGAACCTCGAGTTGGATTTTTCTTTTGAAATGGGCGACATCGGTCGTTTCCGGGTCAACGCCTTCGTTCAACGCCTGGGTAAGGCCGCCGTTTTCCGTGCCATCCCGACCAAGATTCTCACCATGGAACAGCTCGGCCTTCCTCCCATCCTGAAGCGCATCACGGAACAGGAAAAAGGCCTGATTCTGGTCACGGGGCCCACCGGAAGTGGTAAGTCCACCACCCTGGCCGCCATGGTTGATTATGTTAATGAGACCGAGCAGGGGCACATTCTGACGGTTGAAGATCCAATTGAGTTTGTTCATCAATCCAAGCAATGTCTGATCAATCAGCGCGAACTGGGACCCCACACCCATTCCTTTGCCAATGCCCTTAAAAGTGCCCTTCGTGAGGATCCCGATTACATTTTAGTCGGTGAGATGCGCGACCTGGAAACCATTTCGTTGGCTATTACGGCCGCAGAAACCGGTCACCTAGTGTTCGGAACTCTGCACTCCCCCAGTGCTCCCCAGACCATCGATCGTACCATTGACGTTTTTCCGGCCTCCCAGCAGGGACAGATCCGAACCATGCTGGCCGAGTCCCTTCAAGCTGTTATCACTCAAACGCTGTGCAGGAAAATCGGTGGTGGCCGGGTCGCCGCACTGGAGATTCTGATAGGAACCCATCCGGTGCGACACCTCATACGAGAGGGTAAGAACCATCAGATCCCTTCGGCCATGCAAACCGGAAAGAAGGATGGGATGGAGACGATGGATGCCGCTTTGGTCACCCTGGTATCCAAGGGGCTGATCACCAAGAAAGAGGCACTATCCAAGACTGACAACCACGATCTTTTCAGCAAGGGTGTTCCGGCCCGGCCCACCATGGGTCATTGACCTAGGGGCAGAGAGGCAACCAGGAAGAACACAGGAGAAGTGATGGAAATTCTTGAATTACTTGAGGCCATGGTCGAAAAAGATGCCTCGGATATCTATATCACAGCGGGCCTTCCCCCCATGTATCGGATCAAGGGAACGACCAAGGATTTGGAGGGCCGGTTCGAGAAACTTGACGTAGCCCTGGTCAAGCAACTGTGTTCCGCCGCAATGACCGATCCGCAGGCAGAAGAATTCGCGAACACCCACGAGATGAATCTGGCACTCAGCTATCCGGGACTTGGCCGCTTTCGCGTCAACATCTTCAAGCAAAGAGGCAGTCCGGGAATGGTCATTCGACAGATCAAACTGGAGATTTTGAGCGTGGATGACCTGGGCTTGCCTTCCATTCTGAAGGACCTGGTCATGACCAAGCGGGGTCTGATCCTGGTGGTAGGGGCAACGGGATCAGGAAAATCCACCACCCTGGCCGCCATGATTGATGCACGAAATACCTTGGCCTCCGGACACATCATTACCATTGAAGACCCAGTCGAGTACGTTCACCCTCATAAGCAATGTGTCATCACCCAGCGCGAGGTGGGCATGGACACCCATTCCTTTCAGTCGGCCTTGAAGAACACCCTTCGGCAGGCCCCTGATGTGATTCTTATCGGAGAGATCCGGGATACCGAGACCATGGAGGCGGCCATTACCTTTGCGGAAACCGGGCACCTGGCCCTTGGCACCCTTCATTCCAACAATGCCAATCAGGCTATCGAACGGATTCTGAATTTTTTCCCTGAAGAACGTCACCCTCAGATCTATCTTCAGCTCTCGCTGAATCTGAAGGCCATCATTTCCCAAAGATTGATAAAGACTCTCGATGGAGGGCGTACCGCTGCCCTGGAATTACTCCTGGATACCCCCCGCATCAAGTATCTGGTCAAGAAGGGGGAAATCGACGTCATCAAGGAGGCCATGGAACAGGGCGAGCAGGAAGGGTGTCAGACCTTCGATAAGGCGCTCTTTGACCTCTACATGACGGAAAGAATTGATTTCGACCAAGCCCTGACCAACGCCGACAGTGCCAACAATCTGCGATTGAAGATCCAGAACGAGGAAAGAAAATCCGGCGATGAGGAGGGCGCGCCTGACTTTAGAATCAAGCGGGATATCCTTCATTAACTCTAACCGAGATGGGGAGTGCTCCACAGGGCCCTGGACGGCGTTGTCCAAATCTTGTGCCTATGAGTTCGGGGTCTTTTTCGGGAATCGAAGGTGGCAGAGCCCCCACTTTCCTCTTTACTTTCTCAGTTGACCCTGTGGGAGGGAAAACGCTATCCTGAAGTACGAGGATGTGCGTATGGATTAGGCTGGATAATAGTGAGGCCGGCCTTTTTTGTTTGCTGTCATGGCTGTAAAAGTAGCTGACAAAGGAGTCACAGGCATCAAGGAACTGAAGGCCCAACTGGCCTATCGCCAGGCTCTTCAGGAGATAACCAACGAAATCAATTCAGCTGAAAAGTTGGATTCCATCCTCATCGATCTAAAGGATCGAATTCTTTACCTTTTCAAGGCCGACCGGATCACCATTTACGTGGTGGATAGCAGTGCCAACGAACTCTT
>JAYZBY010000096.1:0-12147 GCA_036338555.1 Acidobacteriota bacterium
AAAGATCTGAGGAGTACAGCAGAATAGCTTCAAGGTCTCTCCTACGGAACGCATCCAGGAGGCGGTCAAAGGTGATCTCTGCCGACCAGGGACCCGTCCCATCCTGTTGGGTTGCTTGCCTTCCAAACTGCAACACCAACCGATCGAGATCCGTTTCAGGATCCATGAAGAGATCCCGGCCGTACCGCTCCATGTCCACAAAATGGCGCGAGGCCTCTTCCAAATCTTTATCTTTCCGGTAATCCGCACTCATGGCACGCCCAACCAATGCAGCCCGGTGCCGGTTCTGCAGGATTTTGAATCTTCCATTCAGGCTATCGAGTGCCCGTTTGGTAACCCACTCGTGACCGGCAGGCCCACAAGCCAAGCCCGTTGTCGTCGAACGAATGGAAAAAAAGAGAGAGCTAACCCGCATCAATCAGGCGTGCTAAACGACTTGTTGAAACTTTTCCTTCAAAACTTCGGGAAGCCGATAGACCATTTGGCAGGTCTCACATTTGAGAAGAATCAGCTTTTCATCCTCTGGAAACTCCTGTTTGATTTCCTCGAGTAAAACTGGATCGGGCTCATTGTAATAGCTGGCGAAGGGATGATAGCGTTTAAGTCCGCCGTGGCAAGACTTCCCTTTCGGGTCTTTTTCCGTACACACCACTTGTCTGGGGAGCAGGTCTTTGATCACTGAAATCGTCCCTCCTGAAACCACTATTGTAACCGTTCCGGCTCTTACGTTCCAGGTTCCACATTCCACGTTTCGGAATTGGCACGATCTTGTAGCGGCCCTCCGGAATCGGTGCACTGAGACGTCTCCCACACTCCGGACCGGAATGTTTTCGGAATTGGGAATTCGGATTTCGGATTTTCTCCCAAGATGTAGCACCAGATCTATGAGCGGCCCGGTCTGTTGGTCTGTGGTCTATGGTCAGGGATCAGGGGGTCAGGGGGTTGTTGTCAGCTGTCAGTTGTCAGCTACTTCCTAGTAAACTATCCCCTCATGGAGAATAAGGACCTGGCCCGGTTTTTCACTGAAATCGCCGACATACTCGAAATCCAGGAGAGTAACCCTTTCCGGATTCGATCCTTTCGAAGAACAGGTCAAATCATCCAAGACTTGAGCTTCAACGCCGCTGATGCGGCGATCCAGGATCCTCAGAAACTCAAATCCATTTCAGGGATTGGCGACGGGGCCATCAAAAAGATACAGGGGATTGTTGAAACTGGAAAGTGCAAGGAACATGAAGACCTGAAGCAACAAATTCCGTCTTCGCTTTTGTCGCTCACCAGGATTCAGAACCTGGGACCGAAAAAAGTCAGTCTCTTTTGGAAGAGCCTGAACATCACCAGCGTGGAAGAATTGGAAAAGGCGGCCCGGGAGGAAAAGCTTCGCTCCCTGCCGGGAATGGGGGCGAAAAGCGAAGCCAAGATCCTCCAGGCCCTTGCTGGCTATCGTCAAATGCAGGGACGTTTTCGCCTCGATGATGGAATTGAGACCAGCCAGGTTCTCATGGACTACCTGCGCTCACAAGTCAAGGTGAACCGGATTGCAGAGGCCGGCAGCATCAGACGCAGAAGGGAAACCATCGGGGACATTGACATCCTGATTACCTGTGATTCCCCCGGTGAGGTCATCGATGCCTTCACCGGACATCCTGATGTCCAGGAAGTGCTGGCCAAGGGTGAGACCAAGGCATCAGTGGTACTGCGCCGGGGACTTCAGGCCGATCTGCGAGTGCTCGAGGACGAGTCCTTTGGTGCCGCTCTTCAGTATTTTACGGGATCCAAAGCGCACAATGTGGCTCTGCGGGAACGGGCCAAACGGATGGGCTACAAGATCAATGAGTATGGCCTGTTCTCGGTTGACGACGGGGAAGAGCCCGTGGCGGGGGCTAATGAGGAAGACATTTATCGTCTCCTCGACCTTTCCTATATTCCACCCGAGATCAGGGAGAACCGGGGAGAAATCGACAGAGCGGAAGAGGATCAACTGCCTGAACTGGTCCAACTCAAGGATATCCGTGGGGATTTGCATATGCACACCACGGCCACCGATGGTCGCAACTCGATTCGGGAAATGGCCTCCGCCGCCCGGGAGGTAGGTTATGAGTACGTCGCCATCACCGACCACAGCAAAGCCCTGGCCATGACCGGGGGTCTGGATGAAAAGGCTCTTGCCGAACACGCCAAGGAAATCGACCGAGTTTCCTCCAGGTTAAAGAAAATCAAGATATTAAAAGGCATCGAGGTCGACATCCTGGATGACGGAAAGCTGGATCTGGAGGATGAAGCACTTGCCCCGCTCGATGTGGTCATTGCCTCGGTCCACAGCCGTTTCAATCTTTCCCGAAAAGAGATGACGTTGAGGATTTGTCGAGCCCTGGAAAACCCCCATGTCAACATCCTGGCCCATCCAACCGGACGCCTCCTGACCAAGCGAGAACCCTATCCGGTTGACCTGGAACAAGTGATCAAGACCGCTCGAGAAAACCGGGTTTGCCTGGAAATCAATGCCTACCCAGCTCGTCTGGATTTAAGCGATATCCACTGCCTCATGGCCCGCGACAATGGGGTGTTGATCAGCATCAATTCCGACAGCCACAGCATCCCCATGCTGGGCTATATGCAATACGGAATCTTTACCGCCAGACGGGGCTGGCTCGAAGCCAAGGATGTAATCAACACCTATTCGTTGAAGAAACTAAAGAGGGTGTTGGAGAAGAAGGAGTATGGGGGAGAGGGAAGCTGACCGGCTGACCGCTGACAGAAGATTGTGATCCCGGCCATCTGACAGAAAGGGCGCACGGAGCCAGGTCAGGGGTTAGGGGTCAGGGGTCAGCGGTCTTAGCCGTCCGGCTGCTTCTTCCAAAACTTCCAGAGTCTTACAGACGGCAAAGCGAATGAACTTCCGGCCCATTTCGGGCCTATGGAAGAAGCTGCTTCCCGGGACCGCTGCAACTCCATAGTCCCGAATCAGTTGATCCACGAAGGTCACGTCATCCAGTTCGGTCAGGGGCGAAATATCCACCATCACGTAGTAGGCCCCGGAAGGAATCCACACCTTGAACCCAACCTCTTGCAGGACCTTGACAAAATAATCTCTACGCTGCTGATAGTCCGACGCAAGCTGCTGATAGTACTCCTTACCCATCCTCATCGCCAGGGAGCCTGCCTCCTGTAGCGGAGCCGCTGCTCCCACAGTCAGGAAATCGTGGATCTTTCGAATGGCATCGGACAGATCCGGGGGAGCAATGATATAGCCGACTCGCCAGCCTGTAATGCTGAAGGTCTTGGAGAGCCCGCTTATGGTGATGGTTCGATCTCTCATCCCGGGAAAAAGGGCGATGGGAAGGTGGCTGGCTCCAGGGTAGACAATATGCTCATAGATCTCGTCGGTAATCACGTAAAAGTCGTATTCCTGGGCCAGTTCCGATATCTTGGCAAGTTCCTCTCGGCTAAAGACCTTTCCGGAAGGGTTGTTGGGGGAATTCAGGATCAAGGCGCGGACTCGGCTATCGCGAATCCTCTCCTCGAGTTGATGAAAATCAAAAGCCCAGTTCTGATCGGGATCGAGGGAAACGTAGACCGGTGAAGCACCGGCGATCACAGCGTCGGGACCGTAGTTTTCATAAAAAGGTTCGAAAACAAGG
Organism: Acidobacteriota bacterium; assembly: GCA_036338555.1. GTDB lineage: Bacteria > Acidobacteriota > UBA6911 > RPQK01 > JADFOI01 > JAPYTY01. The sequence goes on from JAYZBY010000096.1 coordinate 3,642, forward strand.
ATCCGATCTTCGGGATCCACCAGACCGAGAATGGATGAAATCATACTCTCGGTGGAACCGCAGGCTACGGTGATTTCCCTGTTCGGGTCAATCTCCCAGCCATAGAAGGTCTGGTACTTGTCGGCAATGGCCGCACGGAAGCCGGGCGCTCCCCAGGTGATGGCGTACTGGTTGATGTCATCCTGAATGGCCCGGCAGGCTGCGTCTTTAATCGACTGGGGAGCCGGAAAGTTGGGAAATCCCTGGGCCAGATTGATGGCGTTGTGGTCAAGGGCCAGGCGCGTCATCTCCCGAATCACGGATTCGGTGAATGTGGAAACCTTGTGGCTGACCCGCTGCTTTGAAGTTGACATACCCGAGCCCTTAGATACCCCTACTCCTTGTCCTCGGATGGAGTGGCAATCCTCTGGCCGCTTACAGGCACCTTCTTAAAGGTAAACTCGGGCAGGTCTGCAACCGGCTCCGGATTCGCTTCTGTCACCTGCCGGGGCGAGTCGGGTGCCGACTCTGGGATCGTCTCAGCCGCCGGCTCCTCCGCCTTCGGGCTGACATGGGGAGGCTCGGGAGAGGCGGTCTCTTCTGCCACCGCTTCCCCTCCCTGAGCGGATGCCAGGGCCGGTCGCTGCTGCAGATATTGATTCTTAAGAATCAATACAGCCAGGTGAGTCAGCATTTCCAGAAAATCGACCGGCACTTCCTCGGATGAGTCAAGGTAGAGCACCACAGGCACAGCCTCCCCGAAAACAAGCGGGATACACACGCTCATCCGTGGAGATTCTCCCGATTCGCTCACCCAGGGTAAGGCCTCTTCCAGGTTTTGCCCACTCACAATCACCTGTTTGTCAGTAGCGGCCCGGTTTATGGGACTGGATGGATCCTGGGTACTGACGGGCTCAATCTGAACCGAATCGAAGCCAATCGATCGCCACTTCGAATACTGTTCATCCTCCTTCACAAACAAAATACCCCGGCTCGCTATGGATCGTGCTCCTTCCAGGTAGGCTGTCAGAATCTGGCTCTGGCTCTCGGCCTTGGCCATGCTCCGAGCGGCTTCGTTGATGCGACTCAATGCTGCTTCCGTTGAGGGAGGTGCTGCATCTGCCTGGTTGAGATGCCCTTTTTCGAGCCCATCCATCCTTGATTCGATTTGCCTTGTGGTGGTTTCCAGCTGGGACTCAATGGCGGCGAGCTTGCTTTCGATACCGGCCAGGGAATCTTGCAGGGCTTTCGAGTAATCCAAAATACTCCTTTTAAATGAGCATCTTAGAGACTCACTCTACAAGCTGTCAACCTGGCCCGGACGATGCATGATTCGGGCTAGCTCGGATATGGTATAAGTGACCGTACCCCAGATTGACTCCTATGTTGACGCAATTACAAGGCCAGATAGAACGCATCACCTATGTCAACCAAGAGAATGGTTTCACCATCGCCAAGGTGAGGGTTCGAGGTCGTCGTCAACTGGCCACGGTGGTGGGAAATCTGGCCTCACCCACGCCGGGAGAGGTCCTCAGTATGCGGGGAGAATGGGTGAAGCATCCCCGCTTTGGTGAACAATTCAAGGTTTCACACTTTGAATCTCAGGCTCCCTCATCGATTTATGGCATCCAGAAGTATCTGGGGTCGGGTTTGATTCGAGGCATCGGACCGGTGATGGCTAAACGAATCGTCGAGAAGTTTGGCAAAGACACCCTGGATATGATTGAAAACAAGCCGGAAAAACTCTCCCAGGTTCCCGGAGTCGGGAAAAAACGGATCGAGATGATCAAGGTCGCCTGGGAAGAGCAGCGTGATATTCGGGAGGTCATGCTGTTTCTTCAGAGTCAAGGAGTCAGTTCAGGTTATGCCACCAAGATTTTCAAGCAGTATGGCAGTCAATCCGTCACTGTGGTCCAGGAGAACCCCTATCGACTGGCCCTGGATATCTTTGGCATCGGCTTTATTATCGCTGACTCCATCGCCGAGAAACTGGGGTTTTCCAAAGACTCGGAGTTGAGGGCTGAAGCTGGAATTCTCTACGTTCTCAACAAGCTCACCGAAGACGGCCATATCTTTTACCCCTACGAATCGCTGCTGGAAAAGTGCCAGAGCATCCTGGATGCCAACCGTAAAGTGATTGTCAAAGCCTTTGCCTCTGTCGTCGAAGAGAAAAGAATTGTTATCGAGGATGTCAACCAGGAGGGAGCTGAGTTTAAACCCAATCAGAAGGAAGTTTACCCGGCGAACCTCCATCACTGTGAAGTGGGCATTGCCCACAACCTGAAGGTGCTTACCTCGACCGCTAAATCAATTCGGAAGATCGATATCCGCAAGGCCATCGATTGGGTGCAAGAACAGCTTGCCATCACCCTGGCCGGCAGACAGATACAAGCCGTCAGTTCCGCTCTTGAAGACAAGGTCATGGTGATCACAGGAGGACCTGGGACAGGCAAGACAACCATCATCAACGCCATCCTGAAAATCTTCGAGAAGCTCCCGGTTCATATCCTGCTGGCTGCTCCGACCGGCCGGGCTGCCAAAAGAATGCGTGAGGCCACTGGCCACCAGGCTAAAACAATTCACCGGATGCTCAAGTACAGTGTTCAAAAAGGCGGCTTCCAGAAAAACGAGAACAATCCTCTCAAATGCGACCTATTGATCGTAGATGAAGCCTCCATGATCGACTCTGTTTTAATGCACCACATCCTGAAGGCGGTTCCTCCACAGGCCACCTTTGTGATGGTCGGGGACATCAACCAACTTCCCTCCGTGGGTCCCGGAAATGTCCTCAAGGACATCATCGCCTCGGGTGCCGTTCCGGTAGTCGAGCTTACTGAGATCTTCCGTCAGGCTCAGGAAAGTTCCATTGTTGTGAACGCACACAGAATTAATCGAGGGCTTTTGCCGAAACTCGAGCCTGCTGTACAGCAACTGGAGGACTTCTATCTGCTCGAACAGGAAGATCCTGAGGAGGTTCTAAGAATCGTACTGGAGCTCATCAAGGAACGCATTCCAAAACGGTTCGGATTGGACCCCCTCAACGATATCCAGGTTCTTACTCCCATGCACAGAGGAACCGTGGGATCCGAAAATCTCAACCTAGAACTTCAAAATGCTCTCAATCCCAGGCCGGACGGGATCACACGGGGAGGACGGAGTTTCAGAGTCAACGACAAGGTCATGCAAACCAAAAACAATTACGAAAAAGGGATCTTCAACGGCGACATTGGCCGGATCACCAGGATCAATCCCGAATCCCAGCAGACCCACATTTACTTCGACAACCGAGAGGTGTTGTGTGAACATTCGGAGCTGGACGAGATCGTTCTGGCTTACGCCATTTCCGTACACAAATCACAAGGTTCAGAATACCCGGCTGTCGTCATTCCCATCTTGATGCAGCACTACCTTCTTTTACAGAGAAACCTGATCTATACGGCCATCACCCGAGCGAAAACACTTGTGGTGATGGTGGGCACGAAGAAGGCCTTGTCTACAGGGATCAAAAACGACAAGACACGCAAACGCTACACCAGTCTTCAACGCAGATTGGCCGGCTAAGTCAAAAGAGTTTTCTTATCTCCGATTCCAGGTCCAGCTGAATCGACTCGTCGGTGGACTGTGCGGTCTCTTTCACCTTCACGGCCCACTCCTCCTCACCGCTTCGCAAAAGAATGAACCACAGGGAGTCCTGCTGGACGACCAGGCTTACTTCTGCTTCCTTCCCTGGAGTCTCACACAGGGCTTTTCGAGTAAGACGTTTGATCTCTTCCGGCTCCATGGTCTTTGGTTCTGTGGTCAGATTACCACATCCATTGGCCGGTTCTGCTTTCTTTAGTGGGAGCACGAAAAACAGACAGCTGACAACTGACAAGAAGAAATCAGAAAATCGTTTCCGGAATGTGGGAGGCGCCTCAGTGCGCCGATTCCGGAGGGCCGCTACAAAATCGTGCTACCTGGAAGAAGGGGGCACGGCCGTGCGCCCCTACACTTCTATCTTCTGTCTTCTGTCTTCTGTTTCCTATCCTCTGTCTTCTTCTCTTGAAATTTGGATCCTGGCGCGTTCTAATGGCCAGTTGTCAGCTGTCAGCTGTCACTTTTTCCCATCATGCAGATCACGATTTTAGGCAGTGGCACCTCCATTCCCCATCCCCAACGCGCCTCACCCGGTCTGGTGATCCAAATGGACGCAACAACGGTGCTGGTGGATCCCAGTTCCGGCAGCCTGCATCGTGCCGAGCGCTATGGAACGGCAACCAGGGACATCGACTATGTCTTCCTTTCCCATTTCCATCCCGATCACACGGGTGACATCGCCCCCCTTCTTTTTGCCCTCAAAAACTCCGAGTATTTCGAGGCCAGGACCTTGACCCTGGTCGGCCCCCCGGGACTCAAGGAGTTTCATCGCGGATTACTTAAATTTTATGGCAGTTGGATCCGACTGGAGCCCGGCCGCCTGGAAGTTCAGGAGATCGGGGATGATCTACTGATTTTCAAGGAGTGGTCAGTGAGCTCTTTTCCCGTCGTTCACACCGACAATAGTGTGGGATACCGATTCATGGATTCCGGGGGAAAGGTCTTTGCCTATTCGGGAGATACCGACTACTGCCCGGAATTGGTCACCCTGGCAATCGATGCCGACGCCGCCTTGATCGAAGCCGCTCAGCCCTCCTCATTGAAGGTGGAAGGTCACCTCACACCCCAGCTGGCCGGAAAGGTGGCTCGGGAAGCCGGCGTGCACCGACTTATCATCACCCACCTGTACCCAGTTTGTGACGATTACGACTTGCTGTCTGAAATCCGCGGTTCCGGCTACCAAGGCCCGGCCGAGATCGCCCACGACGGCATGCACATCGTGGTCTAGGTTCGTGGGGTGCGTGAAACGTGAAACGTTCTACGCCATCTCCTCAGATTCGGCTCGATTATCCAGGTGTGGCTCCTCGGAGCACGCCAGGTTACTGTAATGTTCGGCAGCAGCTCCAACCCCCGCTTCCGCTGCGCATTGGAAGCCCTGACTCCTCAGACAGGTCTCCAGGGCCGCCAAAAACTGAAAAACATTGCGGGACCGGCTGTTCTCTCCCATGAGACCGACGCGCCAGACCTTCCCCTTGAGATCTCCCAGTCCCCCACCGATCTCCAGTTGAAACTCATTCAGAAGCTGGCCGCGAACCTTGGCATCATCCACCCCTTCGGGAATCCGGACCGTATTGAGGGGCCACAAGCGGTATTCCTCCTCCACGTGCATCCCGAGCCCCATCCCCTCGAGCCCCGCCACCAGAGCCTTGTGATTTCTCTGGTGCCTCTCCCATCGCGCCTCCAGGCCCTCCTCCATGATGATGGAGAGCGCTTCATGGAGAGCGTAATTCATGGAAATCGGAGCCGTGTGATGGTAGACCCTTTCATTTCCCCAGTAGGACCCGATTAGCTTGAGGTCCAGGTACCAGCTCTTACATTTAGTACTCCTGTTCCTGACCTTATCCTCCGCAGCCGTTGACACGGTCAAGGGGGCCAGCCCGGGAGGACACCCCAGGCATTTTTGGGTACCGCTGTAGCAGATATCGATCTTCAGAGAGTCGACATCAACCGGATGCCCTGCCAGGGAGGTGACCGTATCGACCAGGAAAAGGGCATCAAAACGGTCACAGAGCTCGCGGATCGGCTCCAATGGCTGGAGTACCCCCGTAGAGGTTTCTGCATGGACAACCGCAATGATTCGAGGTTTGCACTTCTCGGCCGCCTCCGCCATGGCCTCCGGGTTCAAGGGCTCACCAAAAGGAACGGAGACCTCGGTACAAATCCCTCCGTTTCGGCGAACCATTTCCGCAATACGTTGGCCGAAAACACCATTGACACCCACCAGCACCGAGTCTCCCTCTTCAACCGAGTTCACGACTGCCGCTTCCATTCCCGAACTTCCGGTTCCTGACAAGGGTAGGGTCAGGCGATTGGACGTCTGGAAGACCTTTCGGAGAAGGTCTTGAATCTCATTCATCAAATGAAGGAATTCAGGGTCCAAGTGTCCGACCAACGGCCGACTCATGGCGCGCAGTACCCGAGATGAAACATTGGAGGGCCCCGGCCCCATGAGCAGTCTGCTTTCGTTTTGTTGATTCTGTGGTTCAGTCATGTCCTGGCCCGTATTATGCATAATCCCGGTTAGCCTGGAAAGATCTTTTGATCCCGATCCTTTGAATCCAATACAGTCCTTCCACTAAAAAGGAAGTGCGGGGGGGTTGGAAGCAACGGCTACAAGGCAGGTATGGCAGCAGCCGTTTCTGGGTGACTCGTTTTGGGGCTTGGGTACCGCTCGGGAGATTGTCTCAGCCGCCGGGACCATCGGCAGCAATATAGGCCTCCAAAGAATTCAACTGGTCCACCAACTCTTCCACGTGATACTGAAGAAGATTCCTGATGGACAGCAGGCCAGCTAGATTGCCATCTTTGTCCACCACTGGTAAATGCCGGATGTGCTTGGAAACCATCAATGACAAGGCATCGGAGCTGTCCGTCTCGGTGCTAACAGTTTCCAGATCCTTCGTCATGACCTGCCCCACGGTGGTCTTTTGAGGATCCAATCCCGCCCCGACCACTCGAAGCATGAGATCCCGCTCAGAGAAAATGCCGACCAGTTCGGCCCCATCCATCACAGCACAAGCACCGCCTTGCACTTCCTCCATGGTACGGACCGCATCCAGCGCACTGGTATCGGCGGCCACACCTGGCGCGGGCACTTGAGCAATTTTGATTACCCTCATAAGGCAAGTATATCAGAGCCCAAGGAAGGTTCCTAACGGCGATTTCACCACGAAAAAACGGGGTTTCACCGGGGTTTTACCACAGAGACACAGAGTTTTCTTTACACTTACCCTTACAGACCGGGAGAAAAGAGAGTCCTCTCTGGGGAATGCCTCAGTGTGGGAGGCGCCTCAGTGCGCCGATTCCGGAAGGCAGCTCATAGAGCGGCCGCTACGAAGTCGGTGCGCCCCTTCTGTGTTGGCTGAAATCGGAGACATAAGAAAAGGAAAAGAATTTTCTTCTCTGTGGCTCTGTGCCTCTGTGGTGAAATTTCTTCTCTGTGTCTCCGTGGTCTTAGGCCAATTGCGGCACCCAGGGATCCTCGGACCAGCCCACTCCGGTGCGGGCCACCTGGGCGTCGATCAAATAGGGTTTGCCGCTGTCGTTGGCTCGCCGGCCTCGCTTGAGTGCTTCCTGCAGCTGGCCGGGCGAATCCACCTGTTCTCCATCCACTCCGAAGCCGCTGGCGATCTCCGCCATGTTCATATCAGGCTTGCCCAGATAATCGATAAAGTAGCGACGCTCCTGGACCATTCGACTGTCCGGAACCGCCGAGATCACTCGATTGTGGGGTCCGCCATAGGCATGATTGTTGTATACCACCACCAGCACCGGCAACCCCAGGCGGGCCATGTTCCAGAGACCGGTCGGACCAAAGATGAAGGCCCCGTCACCTGCCAGCGCAATCACCTGCTGGTTGGGACGGGCCATCTTCACGCCTGCGGCCTTGCCCGTGGCTCCGCCCAGATGGCCGGCATAAAAAGCGATGTGTTCGCGTCCGCCCATCGGGTTGAAATCGAAAAACTGCTTGCCACCCACCGAGCCTGCTTCATCCACGATAATGGCATCCCGGTTGGCAAATTGAGCAATTTCGTAACTCAGGCGATCCGAAAGCATGGGACTGCGATCCCAGTCCGGCCCCCTGGTCAACACGGGCCGCAACTGCTTGGCCCGCTCACTGTAAGCACGGACCCGTTCGGCTCGCTCCGCGACCTGCTTCCGGATGGTGGAAGTCATGAGATCCTCGAGCGCCGACATCAGATCGTCCAGCCCATGCCCCACATCGGCCACCAGCGGGACATCGGTGGTCATGATATTGCCGATGCTGGCCGCGTCGTTTCGCATGTCGATAAATTTGACGCTGCGCGGAATGACGGGTGAAGGGCTAAAGTGCTGCAGCTTGTTGCCCACGTTGATGACCACATCGGGATTCTGCGTGCGCATGGCGCTGCCGCCCACCCATTGGGGATGAGCTTGTGGAAAATTGGCAAACACTTGCCATGGCTCGGTCACGGGAACACCCAACATTTCGGCCAGCTGGACCGCCTTGTCGACGGAATTGGTCTTGTAGAGCTCATCTCCCACCATGAGCAGAGGCCGCTCTGCTTCCACCAGCATCCGGGCCGCCCGTTCCACTTCCCGGGGGTTGGGCCGAATGCGCATGCGCGGATCCACCATCTTGTGCGAAATCACCTCGGTGCGGACCTTTTCCTTGGTGTAATCGGCGTGCCAGGTGGCATAGGTGGGTCCGTAAGGCGGCGTCCAGGCTACCTTGAAGGACCTCCGAATGGTCTCCGGAATCATGTCCGGCCGGCGGGCCAGCCAGTGCCACTTGGTGATCGGCGCCACCATCTCCTCCTGATACATGACCTCTTCAAAACCGTCACGCCCCGCCGATCGACTCGACTCGGCTCGGTAGCTGTAGTACACCAGCGGAGTCTGTTCCTTCCAG